>NZ_DIQL01000045.1:0-25583 GCF_002427225.1 Proteiniphilum sp. UBA5463
GTTTTTGCACAGACTGCCGAACGGTTCCGCTGGCTGACGGCCACGCGTAGTTCCATCCTGCAGGCCTCCCCCACTCATCCTGGGAAAACAACTGACCTGGATGCCACCTTCAACCGCCTCTTTGAGGAACTGGTAAAGTAAAAATGGGAAGCACACCGATTCCGGGCAAGTCGGAAGCGATCATTTTTCCGTTTTCAAGCTTTGCACCGTCGAAGCAATCGTTTCCTATCAGCAGCGCACCGTCGAGATCGGCAAAATCCATTCCCGGATAGATTTGTGATGCAGCAGAAATAGCGCAGGAGGTCTCCGTCATACAGCCCATCATCACCTTCATCCCCAGCGCTTGTGCCAGGGTGCGCATCTTCCACGCTTCGTGCATACCGGTACACTTCATTAATTTGATATTGATGCCGGAAAAGACACCTTTTAGTCGTTCCACATCGGCGAGCCGTTGCACAGACTCATCGGCAAAGATGGGGAGCGGGCTTTCCTCCGTCAGCCGGGCAATACTGTCTAAATCGGACTTAGGCATGGGCTGCTCCACCATCACCACCCCTCGCTCTCTCATCCAGAAGATCATATCCAGCGCCTCACTGCGCTCTTTCCATCCCTGGTTGGCGTCTACCGCCAGTGGCAGATCGGTTACGGAGCGGATAGCTTCAATCATCCGCTTATCATCCGGCCCTCCTACCTTTATCTTCAATATGTTGAAACGCCCCAACGCTTCGCGTGTTTTTTCACGAACCACTTCATCGCTATCTATACCAATAGTGAAAGTAGTATCCGGCACATTCGTTTTATTCAGCCCATACATCCTATGCCAGGGAGCACCGATAATCTTTCCTGCCAAGTCGTGCAGTGCGATGTCCACTGAGGCCTTGGCCGCAGTGTTAGCGGGAGCAATTGCATCAACATATAATAAAATCTCCTCCAGATGTGTGGGATCAGAGAATCCTGACAGATCTACCTTCTTCAGAAATTCAATAACCGAAGCCTGTGTCTCACCCAAATAGGGCGGCAAAGACGCTTCTCCATACCCTTCCAGTCCATCATACTCTATACGGGTAAGTACTACGGGTGTGGTTTTTCTTGAGAAACCCGAAATTGTGAATGTATGTCTCAGTTGTAAATCGTATGGAATCCAGGTTAGTTTCATTTTTACTGATGATTTTGCCGTTTTTTTGGAAGCACCGCTCAAAGTAAACGAAGGAGCTGCAAGAGCTGCAGCTATAAAAGCAGATGTTTTAAGAAACTGCCGGCGGTCTTGTTTCATCTTCAATATTACTATTTATTTGTTATTTATAAAAATTGTTCTTGAAAATCTCTTCAATGCCTTCACTGTCCACCTCACCAATGATTCTTTTGGTGCGCAGATAACGGTTGGCATTGAATTTGTCATATAACGGGCTGGGCGGATCTATACTGTTTACACGTATATAGTCGGATGCATGGATAAATTGTTTATTACCGATATAAATACCTACATGTACCACCCTCTCTTTTGGACTGTCTTCGGTAGCTTTTGAGCCGAAAAACAGTAGATCGCCAGGCTGAGCCTCGTCAAAACTACCTGTCTCATCAATTAGCTTGCCATACAACACCTGTTGGGAGGCATCGCGCGAGAGAATAACACCGTGCAGAAAATAGACCAATTTGGTAAACCCGCTGCAGTCGAGCCCCTTGGAAGAAGTACCTCCCCAGAGATAAGGTACGCCTATGAATTGCATAGCGCTTTTCACAATGCTTTCCCCGGTCAGTTCTATGCTGCAGCTCCACTCATCTACTGTTAAAGCATCCTCCTTTCTCACATACGCCTCGCGGCCATCGGGGTAAACCACCTCATAAAATTTACTCTTCCCCGGCTTAACTGTCAACATATCTCCTGCCACCAGATCGGATACGGGATAAGAACAGGTATTGTTATTTTCAAAAGATCGGGCATAAAGAGAAGTTATAATTATCTTCGGCTTCTGAAGATATCGCTGTAAGTCTGGTTTTGTCATCGCCTTTACCGAGCCGTTTATCCAGCCTATATATTTATCAGGAGTTTGAATGCGCAGCCATCCTCCTCTATTCTCCAATATCTTAACGGGCATCCCAAGTAATGACTGCGATACAAGTTCCGAATCATATCCGGGTTCAGATCGAATTGTTCCCACTGAATTATAAATCACACCCCATGTCTCATCACCCAACTCTTCACCAGGTAAAAGGCGAATGTTCTCCTTCACATTTGCAGATATTTTTTTTGCCCGCGACATCAATTCCATATACGCCGGCTCGCTTGTAGTTTCACCATTGAGCAGGATGGTATCAGACTGCTGAGAAGCCTCAACCCTAAACAATTCTACTCTGCTGTCGGGTGCATATTTTTCCCGAACCGATTTTATTAAAGATTGAATGTCGCTTTTCTGAGCCATAATAGATAATGATGAAAAGATCCACAAAAAGAATAAAAAAATTACTTTTCGCATGTTACTGACCAAATAATTTAAAACAACCCGAAATATACAATATTTAGTTCAATTTAATGCAAAACGATGAGTGTATTTAGGTAAGTAATAATGAAAGTATTTAGATAAGAAACAGAAAATCATTATCTTTGAATTCTCAAATTAATGTTTAGCTAATATGAGAACAATAAGAATAAAACATTATATTTCACTATTCATTATTGTCTTGTGTTGCACTGGATCCGTTGCTTGTGCATCTAATGCAACAAAAAGGCAAAGTGAAAAATCCAAGTCCCCCATGTCTGATACATTCCAAAACAATAACAGAGAAGCCGAAAACCTTGCCAAAGAACTGAAACGAAAAGGGATCAGGGACGAACGGGTTTTAGCAGCCATAGCCAAAGTGCCCAGACATTCATTTATTGATGAGAGTTTGAGGGAATTGGCCTATATTGATAAGCCGCTACCGATTGAAAAGGGGCAGACCATATCCCAACCATATACTGTAGCCTATCAGACCGAGCTGCTGAAACTGCAACCAGGTGAAAAAGTACTTGAGATAGGCACAGGAAGTGGCTATCAGGCCGCAATCCTTTGCGAAATGGGTGCTGAGGTTTACAGTATCGAGAGGTATCATGAACTTCATCTTACTTCGAAAAAAGCACTCAACAAGTTAGGTTATTATCCAAAGCTGTTTTTCGGTGATGGTTTTGAGGGATTGCCGGAATATGCGCCTTTCGACAAGATACTTGTTACAGCAGCACCTGATGAAATTCCGGAGAAGTTGTTAAGGCAACTGCGTATCGGTGGATGGATGGTTGTTCCCGTCGGGGGAAGGATGGGACAAAAGATGACCGTCATCAAACGCGTAAGCGAGGAGAAGTTCAGCGAGTCGGAGCATGGAGATTTTATCTTTGTCCCCATGCAAAAAGGCACCGAAGAATAAAAAATGAAATTAAGCCTTCTTACAGGTTAAACAAGACTGCCGCCGGATTTCTTCGGCGGCAGCAGACAATTGAGCCAACAGGGAAGTTTTATTTGCCGATAGGCAAACGACTCAGTTGTTTGATGTGTTGAAGATCGGTATAATCATATTGATAGATACCATCGGCGGCTATCATCATCAATACATTATTGACAGGGATCACGTCAAACCCATCCATATCTTTGAAATGTGCCAACCGGTTGGCCATGATGGTCTGCGGGTTGTTCGCGTTGAAGATCTGCAGGCCGTCGTCGCAGACAAAAAGTGTTCCATCGTCAATGCCGAGCCCTTTGGGGCTTTTCATGTTATAGGTCACAATATGCTTGGGTCGCTTCACGTCACTCACATCCACGATAATCAGCTCGTTGGCATCTTGTCCGCAAAATGTACCCGAACGAACCGTCACATAAGCGATATCGTTTTCCACCACAACCGGATCGCAACCGAACACGTGACTGATCATAGACTGGCGTTCCGGCTTTAAAGGATCTTCCATGGAGTAAATGATCATGCCCGTGGGTGTTCCCATAAACATGCAGTTTTTGTAGCTGAAGATAGTCTCTACATTGAATCCTATATACATATCTTGACCTACTTTTGCGGGTGCCTCACCCAACAGGTCGAAAATACCAAGCTGATTGTTCATCACGGTGTAAAGATTGTCGTGATAGATGGCGAATCGCGACATGGAACCGGCAATGCCTGTACCGGCACCCGCCTTTTCACCCACGGGAGCATACATGGCCCCATCATTTTGCAGACCACCCCATCCCCACCAGCGTGGTTTATAGTAGCGTACCAGCTCTCTTTTCTCCACCTTCTTCCAACCCACAACAATACCATTGTTTCTGTCCATCGATTTTTCGTAATCAATGCTGAATCCATTCTCCGTCGGAGGGAAAGCTTGTGGGAACACTTCTTCTTTTCGACCTTTATATACAGGCTTGGCGGGATCGCTGATATCGAACCAAACCAGATCTATATAAGAATCGGCATAGAGAATATTGTTGCGCACCTGCATGTCGGCATTTCCCAACAAATCGATAAACGCCACATTGCGAGGGCTCGACGGATTCTGGTTGTCAATCACATGAATACCCTTCTCCGGCTGAGAAATGTAAAGATAACCGTTAAAAAACAGAATCTTCCCCTGTTTTACGATGGGCTGAGGCTGCTCCACAGCAACGGCACTTCTAAACTCGCTCACAGGCATAAAAACCGGCTCGTTGATGGTGTAGGTAACGTACTCATCCACATAGTCCTTGCATCCGGTAAAAAGTAACAATCCGGCAATAAAAAATAAATAAGTCAACTTTTGCATACCCATATAGATTTAGTTATTTGAATTGTATCCTGACTCCTATATTCAGCCCGAATATCAGTGGGTTCTCCGTGCGGGCACTCATTGGCTGATTGTTCCTGAAATAATAGAGCAGTCTCGGTTCGCCAAACAAGTGCAGATTATTTTGTAACCGGTAGCTGAATCCGGCACCACCCTGAGCAGAGAACTGAAGACCGGCAATGCGGTTATATACATGGGTGTGATGCACTATACCTCCATTACCCTCAATTTCCTGTTTGTAAAAAGCACGAATCCCTTTTTCAATAGTAGCCCCACCTAACAGATATATGCTCCGGGGACCATCCTGCCATATTGTATATCGAAGGGTTAACGGTATCCCAATATAGTGCTGTTGTAATGTACCGCGATAAATGAAATGATCATTTCGCCTGAAGCGCGAGAACAGATATGTGTAGGACAGTCCGGTTTCCAGGCCTACATTCTTTCCGACGGGAAAATCAGCCGTCAGGCTGAATGAAACGGGAGGACGATGTTCTATATCGGTATAATCACCGGGACTAAGCACTTTGTAATTGCCTCCTGAACCTAAACCATCTCCGCTGTTAAATTCACCACCCGGAATAGGACTATCGTAGATCGGGTTACTCGCATCATAACCTCCGAATGAGAGATCCAAGGGAGTGCCGCCACTGCCCAACGCCGCAATCAGCGACCGAAGCCCCGGTTGTTCCTGAACAAGATTAGGAAGGTCGTTTTCCACAAAAATACTATCCGCCGGATATGTATTTACTACTTCGTGAGCTATAGTTCCATCGGACTTGGCTGCTTCTTCCAATTCAACAGGGAGTATGGATACTCTACTCCCTTCGGAATAGATCTCCGGCACATCCAATTCTTTCCCTTTTTGTCTTTCACTTATATCTGAAACAACTCCGGAAACGGCCACTTTCTTTTTCGTTCGTTTCTGAAGCTGGGTGTTCTGGGTGAGCAACGGGTCCTTTACTGGCTCTTCGATATGCGTAGAGATGGATTCTCCGGCAGAGGCAGCAGGCTGCGATTTGGCCATATCCACCGGCCTTTCTTGTGACATATGAACAGCATGTTCGTCTGTATAAGGATTCAGAAAGAACACCAATAAAGCCACCACGGCAACCACACCGGCAGCTGCCCACAACCAGTATGCGAAAACAAGTTTTCCCTGCCGGGGGAGCCTATCCGCCAACGATTTCCACAGATCGGGAGTAACGGGTATACGGTGTTCCCGTAATTTATCCCCAACTTCCCGCGAAAAATCATCCGGCATCACTTTATATCTATTATATGATCGCATCTTAGCATCCCCTTATTTACATTCCATTAAATGAATGACTTTCTTCTGTAATAATTGCCTCGCTCTAAAAAAGAACGACCGCGAAGTACTCTCGGGCATGTCCAGTAATTCGGCAATCTCACGATGGCTAAACCCCTCAACAGCAAACAAATTAAAAACTGCACGATAAGTATCGGGAAGTTCGCCGATGCATTGCATTAGCTCCTCAGCTGTGATATACTCCATATTAGGAGTGTTTTCATAATCTACCGTTTCAATATCCGTTAACAGTTCCTTCTGCTTTAACCGGTTCTTTTTTCGTATGTAATCGAGCGAGGTATTCACAAAGATTTTCCTTATCCACCCTCCGAAGGATCCTTTCCCCGAATATTGCCCTATCTCGGTAAATATTTTCAGAAATCCTTCCTGTAAAACGTCTTTAGCATCCTCTTCGTCGGGAACATAACGCCTGCACAGAGCCATCATAGTGGGAGCATACTGCTCGTAGACTTTTTTTCTCGCCCACAATTTTCCCTGCTTGCAAGCAAGTATTAAACGATGTTCCGACATAGAATTTCCCTGTTTACTATTAATGACGTTTTCAAGGAGCAAAACGTTGCATAAGACTTAAGGAAAAAATAATAAATCTGGGGTTACACAACAAAAGGGTCTATCACGATGTGATTTAACCCTCTCATTATCTGGACTATAAATTGAAGCAAAATGAGAATAAACTAATTCTCAGAGACTGAAGTTCTGTATTAAATTATCTGAGAAACTTTCCGGCGGAGCCCCTGCATAATGATTTGACATGCTTTGCCGGTAAATAAAAGATTATTCATTTCCCTTACTGTAATTAGGCGCTTCGCGGGTAATCATCACTCCGTGAGGATGACTTTCGGTATAGCCTGCAGAGGTGATCCGGGTAAACTTAGCATCGTGAAGTTTTTCAATATTCTCCGCGCCACAATAGCCCATTCCCGAACGAAGGCCGCCAACCATCTGGTAGACAACCTCTTGCAAGGTACCTTTGAATGGAACACGTGCCTCAATCCCTTCAGGAACGAGTTTTTTTATATCATCCTCCACATCCTGAAAATAGCGGTCTTTCGAACCTTGCTGCATGGCTGAAAGTGATCCCATTCCTCGATACGTTTTGAATTTTCGACCGTTAAAGATAATGGTCTCGCCTGGAGACTCTTCCGTACCAGCAAGCAATGATCCCATCATCACAGAGGTAGCACCTGCAGCCAAAGCCTTTACAATGTCTCCCGAATAGCGGAGGCCTCCGTCTGCAATAAGAGGAACATTTGTTCCTTTCAAAGCCCTTGACACCTCATATATGGCTGAAAGCTGGGGAACTCCAACACCGGCAATGACACGAGTGGTACATATTGAGCCGGGTCCTATTCCCACTTTTACAGCGTCAGCACCTGCATCTACCAGAAATCTTGCTGCATCGGCAGTTGCAATATTCCCTACCACAACATCAATTTCGGGGAAAGCTTTCTTAACCATCCTCAACATATCCGCAACACCTTGAGAGTGCCCGTGCGCTGTATCAATTACTATTGCATCGACTCCCGCTTCAACAAGAGCTGTTGCCCTATCAATGGAGTCGTTCGTAACACCCACTCCCGCTGCTACACGCAGTTGCCCCTGTTCGTCTTTGCATGCAAACGGTTTATCCTTCGCCTTCGTGATATCTTTATAGGTGATAAGCCCAACAAGTTTGTTATCAGAATCGACCACGGGCAGTTTCTCAATCTTGTATTGCTGAAGTATTTCGGCAGCGTCCTCAAGATTAGTTGTCTGACGGGTAGTGATAAGATTTTCTTTCGTCATCACATCATCAATCCTTTTATCCATCGATTTTTCAAACCGGAGGTCACGATTCGTCACTATACCCACCAATCTGTTTTCAGTGTCCACTACAGGTATTCCTCCAATTTTGAATTCAGACATAATTGCCAGTGCATCGGCAACTTTTTTGTCCGGTGCAATGCTGATAGGATTGAGTATCATTCCATTTTCCGCTCTCTTCACGGCACGCACCTGCTTTGCCTGGTCTTCGATACTCATATTTTTATGTATCACTCCAATACCTCCCTCACGAGCAATTGCAATTGCCATTGTGGTTTCGGTAACAGTATCCATAGCTGCCGAGACCATTGGAATATTTAGCGAAATATTTCTGGAAAACCTTGTGGTGAGATCCACATTCCGGGGAAGAACCCGAGAGTAGGAAGGAACTAAGAGGAGGTCGTCAAAAGTCAGACCTTCCATAATTATTTTATCTGCAATAAATGACATAAGCTTTACCTATTTTTTTTATTGCATGCAAAAGTAGCTATTTTTTTGCGATTTTATCTGTTTGATGATGTTAATTTTACTGATAACGACAAACGTTTTGCCACAGATATCGAATAAAAGTCTTATCATAATTGAAAGGTAGGCGGATTAAGTATTTCATCTCCCCCTGATTTATAAAAATTTTCTATGTATCATATATACCTGAAAATTTTTATGCCGTTTCTAAAACCTTTATCTTTGAACGACAAATTGATAACATTTAATCATTTTTATTATGTCAGTATTAGTTGGAAAGAAAGCCCCGGCATTCCGGGCCCAGGCCGTTATAAACGGTTCGGAAATAGTAGAAAATTTCTCTCTTGAAGATTATATCGGGAAAAAATATGTTGTTTTTTTCTTCTATCCAGCAGATTTTACATTTGTTTGCCCTACTGAGCTCCACGCGTTCCAGATAAAACTGAATGAGTTCGAAGGCCGAGACACCGTTGTGGTGGCAGCATCGACAGATTCAGCCGTTTCGCACTGGAAGTGGCTGCAAACGCCCAAAAACGACGGAGGTATACAGGGTGTTACCTATCCTATTGTTGCAGATCATTCATTGACTATCTCCATGGCATATGATGTGCTGGCCGGAGAGTATACCATGGATGATTCTGGCAATACGCTTTTTGAAGGTTCGCCAGAAGCTTACCGTGGACTCTTCCTGATAGACAAGGAGGGAATTGTACGTCACCAGGTTATAAATGATATGCCTCTGGGCAGAAGTGTAGATGAAATACTACGGGTAATTGATGCGCTGCAGTTCACCGAAGAGCACGGTGAGGTTTGTCCTGCGGACTGGCATAAGGGAGACAAGGGACTTACTGCAACGCAGGAAGGTATTGCTGATTATTTGTCAGAGAAGTAACTGTCAGGATATGTTCGGCAAAAAGCCTGTACATACCAGGCAACCACACTGCAAGTCGTACAAATAAGAGTAAAGATATCAGCAGGGAAGTAATCTGTCTGAAAGGCAACAACGGAAGGAAATTGATTTTGATTCAACCCCTTCCGTTTTTTGTTTGTGAAGGAGGCCTCCTTAAGGCATATCTCATCACTTGTTATAGTTGCGTTATTTCAATAATTGATAAAGCTTTCGAAGGTAGAAAAATGTTTATTTCTATTATACCCTCTGAATAATATCCCAGTAGCTTTTTCCCTTCATTCGTTCTTATATAAATTTTACCTGCCGGCGGTAGATCATAATCTTCAGCATTAAACGTAAATTCAACCGGAACAGTATAATCACTTATACTGGCCAGTGCTATTCCCAAATCTCCATCATCTGCTTTCCATGCTCCCGAATATAACAACGGGACACTTTTTTTAAAAGTAGTCACGTTATCATCCTTTCTTCCTGCGTATATAGATAATCTTGAAATATCTATTTCCCCATTTGGAACTTCCATCCGAGGGGGCCTCAAAAATTTCCCGTATAACAAGTATTTCAGACTTTCGTACCGTAAACGGGCAATATTTAACAAGTAGTCAATTTCCTCTTTTCTTTCTGTATCCAAAAAACTATTATAATTGGCTATAGTTGTTTGAATACCCCAGACAAACGATTTTGCCTGTTCCATTAAAAATTGTTTATTGAATTTCTCATCCAGTAATTGCCCGGCCTTTTCAGGGGCAAACTCTTCTGGCCATAACTCATCATAGGGAGGGGTAACCAACGAGGAATAGCTCCCGAAAGTAATTCCGTATGGATGATATACTGCCTGAAAAAATGGTATTGTTTCCGCATCTCCCACACCTGCATATCTCTCCCTGCTAGCCTCAAGGGTTAAAAAAGCATCCAGGTAAGGAAGCCAGTTCTCAGCCGAACCCTCACCTGTGAAAACAGGTTGTCTTTCTCCAAAATCTTTGGACTGTATCTGTTTGATCATCTTCCCCGAACTGTTCACCCAATAATTACCTCCTCCGATGGCGTGACCATGTTTTTTATCATAGCACATCCTACTCAAACAGGTCTGATCCATATAGACACCATCAGCACGGTAAATATTCACAACACTATCACACAAAGAGGAATAATGATTCCTCCAAAATTCTGTACCCACACACATATTTATCAGTGCGTTACCTGTAAAGATATTATAAACATGTGATAGCATATTACCTCTCCTGTCTTTTACCGTATATGGTTCTATCTTCCCTGATTTCCAACTCTCCGAAGCATCTCCCCATTGAATTGCGTTCATATATACCAATGAATGAACGCCTGAATGGCGGGCCGATTCAATAGCGTGGATAAACGACTTGCTTCCTTCTCTTGGAGGCAAGTATTCAGGGAAATTATTATCGTAGGAGCAATTATGCCACCAATGCCAAAGGACATTGACAGGGAGTCCCAGCTTTTTTCTTAATTCAACTGCGGGTTGAAGCACGTTTTCAGACCGTCCTCTGTTCCATACCCACAGAGCTGTGTTTTCCAACCAGACGGGAGTAAGCCTGTTTCTCATCCTGCTTTCCTTGACCCATCTTTGCTGTACAGCCCACTCTCCGTATATCTCCGCTACATCAAGCCAGTCGCCGGAAAAACAGCCTATAACAGACTTATAAGCAGGCGAATAAGACACTAATGATGAATCAGATGAGGGATAATTAATCATTCTGTAGACTAAAGTATTAAGAGAGTCAAACGTAAGCGAAAAATTTTTCGCAAAAGAGAGAGAGTCGTCACATGAAGCATAAAAACCGGCCTTCTCCGGATTATAAATCGCAATTACCTGACTGGAAAGTGCACCGGGATAGATCCATTCCATTTTTCCACTTCCTCTTTTTAGTGTTTTTCTGGGTTCAGCAAACAAACTACCCATCCATGTAGGGATAACCAACTCTTCGTTTTCCATCTCGTTTAACCCTGCAATCTTGGGAAATGTCACACTAGTTAATTCGTGCCCATTCAATCCTTCAACAGATATGTTCCAGTAAGAAAACGCTTTGCTCTTATCAAGGGTGACTTCTGCATTCACTCTTAATTTGTCCATTTCACCGAAATCTTCCCAACATAAAGAGAGTGTCAGTGCATCTAACTTTGAATATGAAAATTTTAAAGGAGAAATTTCATCTGCATAAGACAAGCCGGTCTTATCGGTATTGAAACAGATCTCCCAGGGCAAACCAATTACAACATTCTTGTTTATAAACTCATAGCCACTAACTATATCATTAAAGAGAATCAGCTTACCTGTTTTCTCTTCAAAGCCCAGTTTAATTTTTCCATTTTCAATGAAAACTACTTTATCGGAGAAAAGACTGGCTTTACATTGATAAAAAAGAGTGGTAAAAAGTAGAATGAAGATTCCACAAGAAAAACAGCTTACCTGTTTTTTATTCATTATTTTTCCTCGATATTTTTCTAAAGTTTTCTGCCTGTTTATTTGTCTGGTTAGCAGGTCTCATCACCTTTGTCACATCATATGCTAATCAATTTCCTTGCAGAATATTCATCTTCTTAAATACTGCAGTGATATGATCTATGGAGTAGTCGATCTGCTCCTTGGTATGAGTTGCCATCAGAGAGTAACGAATAAGGGTATCGTTGGGTGCAACTGCTGGTGAAACAACCGGGTTTACAAATATCCCATCTTCAAAGAGCAGTTTGGTAATCAGGAAAGTTTTATCATTGTCGCGTACATAAAGCGGCATGATGGGTGTTGAGGTAGGCCCTAATTCAAAACCTCTCTCTTTAAACTGGTTAATAGCATAGTCGGTAAGCTCCCACAACCTCTTCACCCGTTCTGGCTCCGACTTGAGAATATCAAGAGCGGCTGAAGCTGCAGCAGTGGCTGCCGGTGTTATACTTGCACTGAATATGTTGGTACGGGCATTGTGTCTCAGGTAATTGATAACAGGATATTCACCAGCGATAAAGCCGCCAATGGATGCAAGAGATTTGCTGAATGTACCCATCACCAGATCCACATCGTCGAGCATCCCGAAGTGGTCACACACGCCACGCCCGCTGTACCGCTTACCGAGAACACCCAGGCTGTGCGCTTCATCAACCATTATATTGGCATTGTATTTGCGCGCCAGCCTCACTATTTCGGGTATATTGGCCAAGTCCCCCTCCATACTGAAGACACCGTCTACAACAATCAGCTTTACTTTCCTTGGATCGCAACGTTTCAGTTGTTTCTCGAGAGATCCCATATCGTTATGACGGTATTTATACTTTGTAGAGAAAGATGTTCTTAATCCTTCAATTATTGAGGCGTGGTCACGTTCATCCCAGATGATAAAATCGTCTCTTCCGGTAATACATCCAAGAACACCTTCATTTACGGTAAATCCTGTAGAGAAAACAATTGCCTCATCTTTATTCACAAAGTTTGCCAGTTTTCGTTCCAGTTCAAGGTGAATATCGAGTGTGCCATTAAGAAAACGTGATCCGGCCATTCCTGTACCATACTTCTCTGTAGCTGCAATTGCGGCCTCTTTTACTTTCGGATGATTTGTAAGACCTAAATAGGCATTTGAACCGAACATCAGGACTTTTTTCCCGTTGATGACAACCTCTGTGTCCTGATCGCTTTCAATAGCCCGAAAATAGGGATAGATGCCTGCAGCTTTAGCACGCTGTGGAGCATCATATTTCATCATTTTTTCTCTTAAGATATTCATTTGAAAAAAATTAAAAAAATAGGCTTCTACCTAAAACAGTACCGGAAGCATCTATCTTTTACGAAACTAATGTACAAAGATAACAATTAATTTAAAATCCAGGAAGTATCAATTTTTTTTTGAATTATCCAAAGCAGTCTGGATACTTCTTTTTAAACATTTTTGAATGAAAAGCGTTTTAACGACATAGATAATAACAAAAACAATTATAATTATGGTAAGTAAAGAATTAGAATCTGCAATCAACAAACAGATAAACGCCGAATTCTGGTCGGCCTACTTATATCTGTCCATGTCCTCTCATTTTGCTAATGCCGGATTGCCCGGTTTTGCCAATTGGTTTAAAGTACAGTTTCAGGAAGAACAAGATCACGCACTTAAGTTCATGAATTATCTTATAGCCAAAGGAAATAAAGTGGAATTAGCACCTATTGAAAAGGTAAGCACATCATGGGATTCAGTGCTTAATGCTTTTGAAGATACACTGGAGCACGAAAGAGTTGTTACCTCGCTTATAAACAATATTGTTGCAATAGCCAGGAAGGAAAATGATTATGCAACCGAAAACATGCTGCAATGGTTCGTAAACGAACAGGTTGAAGAGGAGGAGACTGCCCAGGGCGTGATTGACGCATTGAAACTTATTGGCAATAACGGCTTTGGCATTTACACCATGGACAAAGAGCTGGGAAATAGAACATATACTCCCATTGACACAAGCATATCTGCTCAATAAGTCGCATCATGAATTAATATAAAAAATCAGGGAATATGTTGAGTCTCCCTGATTTTTTATATTATAATTGAGATTATCCAGAAAGCCCTGAATATGATATGTCTATTCACAATTAGCAAACAGACATGATGTATTGCTGCTAAGTGGCTACATAAAAACATAAGGAGACTTATGAATTGGAAATAAATAAAAAAATTACTAACTCGCCAAAAAAACGAATAATGAATGACAAAAAAATTTTAAGTGTTTTATTAACGCTTTTTCTGTTGTTATCCTGTTCTAATTCATCAGTTAGCAATGCAGGCTCACTGTTATGGAAAGTGTCCGGCAACGGACTTGAAAACCCATCCTATCTGTTTGGCACACACCACCTTGTCCCTATATCAATTCTGGACAGCATTTACGGTATCCGCTCCGCTTTTGAAAATACTAAGCAGACCGTTGGAGAACTGGATATGAGTGATATGGCAGGCATGCAGATGCAAATAATGAGCCAGGCGGCAATGCCTGAAGGAGTAACTTACAGCTCATTACTTGACCACGAAGAAGAGATGTTGCTTGATAGTATGCTCCGAGACGTTTTGGGAGTTGGGCTGGAAAAGCTGGGGATGCTTAAACCTGCAGTTCTTACAAATTTAATTTCTATCTCTCTCTTTCAGAGGTTTTATCCTTCTGCTGCTTCTGCACAAAGCCTCGACCAGTATTTTCAGGATGAAGCAATAAGGCTTTCCCGTCCCGTGATGGGGCTGGAAACAGCTCAAGATCAGATAGACTTGTTGCTAAATATTCAAACATTACAAAGGCAAGCCGATATGTTGATATGTATGGTGAAGCATCCCGACTTGTTGAAAGAACAGATGGACGATCTTCAGGTAGCATATCATGCCCAGGATATTGATGCACTGAGAGAACTATATGACAAAGAGATACCTGACGACCCGTGTCCCAACACCGATGCAGAGAAAAATGCATTGAATGGTGATCGCAACCGTAAATGGCTTGAGAAACTGCCGGCAATCATGAAGGAGAAGTCTTCATTCATTGCTGTGGGATGCTTGCACCTACCAGGAGAGGAGGGCTTAATTGAAGGTCTGAGAAAGTTGGGATATACTGTTGAGGCAGTAAGATAGCAAAAAGCGGGGTGCTTTGATGTAAACCCCGCTTTTTCACAATTTACAGTTTCTTTAATCCTTTGACCTGCACTTTATCCTTTACTGGAAACAGGCTAATAGCAAAACCACCTCCAGCTACCGCTTGCTGTATCAGTTCGGATTTATCAGTTACGACTACCTTGCGGATAGTGTAAGCCTGTGGATTGGTCTTATAGTTAGCATCCTTTGCATCAGCATATATCGTAGCAATATATTGTTTGCCGGGATCCAAAAAATCGAATGAGATTTTAGAAGTAAACTTGCTATTCCCCGTGGTATTGCCGACGAACCAGTTATTTGTTCCTTTCTCCTTTCGGGCAACAGTAATGTATGCTCCCGGCTCTGCTTCGAGGTATAAGCTTTCATCCCAATCCAATGCCACATCTTTGATAAACTGGAATGCATCGGGGAAACGCTCGTAATTCTCCGGAAGATCGGCAGCCATCTGCAATGGACTACTCATTGTCACGTACAATGCCAGCTGATTGGCGATGGTAGAATTGCAGTGCGACTGATTGTTGGGATTGATTTTAGAAATATCCATTTCGAAAATACCCGGGGTATAATCCATCGGCCCGCCGATAAGACGCGTGAAAGGCAGTACTGTTACGTGACTCGGCTTGTTACCCCCGAAAGCCTGATATTCTGTTCCTCGTGCCGATTCGTTGGCAATCAGGTTGGGCCAGGTACGTGAAATACCAGTGGGACGTACAGCCTCATGGGCATTGACCATGATCTTATATTCCGCCGCCTTCTCTATCGCATACTGGTAATGGTTGTTGATCCACTGACTATAATGGTTCTCACCACGGGGAATAATATCCCCCACATAACCGCTCTTCACGGCAGGATAATCATACCTGTTCATCAATTGATATGCCTTATCGAGATGGCGTTCATAGTTTCGCACCGAAGATGATGTTTCATGATGCATGATCATTGCTATGTTCTTGTTTTTCGCATAACGGTGTATCTCCTCAATATCGAAATCAGGATAGGGCGTTTGAAAATCGAAAACAAAATCTTTTGAATTACCGAACCAATCCTCCCAGCCAATGTTCCACCCTTCCACCAATACACCATCCATCCCATGCTTTGCCGCAAAGTCGATATATCTTTTTACATTGTCTGTAGTGGCTCCGTGTCGTCCGTGAGGTTTTACCACAGAATAATCCGTAACACCTATATGAATACTTGGCAAATCATGCGTATAGGACCAGTCGCTTTTTCCGGTAATCATTTCCCACCATACGCCGACATACTTCATGGGTTTAATCCAGGAAGTATCATCAATCTTCGAAGGCTCATTGAGGTTTAATGTAATATTGGATGCCAGGATATCACGTGCATCGTCACTTACGATAATCGTACGCCAAGGTATTGTGCAGGGAGTTTGTAAATAACCTTTTGCTCCGTTGGCATCGGGTGTGATCCAGGATTGAAAGATGAAATCATGGTCATCCAGATTCAGGTGCATGGCTCCATAGTTAATCAAGGCTGCTTCGTGCAGGTTGATGTAAATGCCCTCGGCTGTTTTCATCTGCAATGCAGTTTGTACACCTGTATCAGAAAATCCAGTCTGAGAGAGGTTTTCCTGTCTACCCCCTTCATTGAGGCCTCTGATCTCCGATAATTTGGAAATATTATAATCATATTCCTGGGTATCATAGTCGCCCGGAATCCAGTAAGCGGTATGATCTCCGGTCATAGCAAACTGGGTCAACTCTTCTTTGACGACAAAGTAAACCAGATTCTTCTGCTGCGGAAATTCATACCGAAACCCAAGTCCGTCGTCAAACAGACGAAAACGGATCACCATATCGCGATCAGTATCCTTCTGGTTGAGTGTTACCGCCATCTCGTTGTATCGGTTGCGGATCTCTTTCGTTTCACCCCATACGGGCTCCCATATCTCATCGAATGAACTGTATTGTACCTCAGCTACATTGAATCCGTCGTACAAAGATGTTTTGGGATCTTTTTTACGATTAATTTCAGAACCGAACTCCACCTTGTCGCTTCCAATCAGCTCAAGGCCCAATTTACTTGGATTGATCACCGTTTTCCCATTATATTTTAAGGTATACACCGGCGTTCCTTGTTGATCGACAAAGAAATTCATCTCCAGATCACCGTTTGGTGATCTCAGATTCTGTGCCGCTATGATGCCGGCAATCAGGCAAAAGTATAATAGTATAAATATTTTCCTCATATGATTAAAATTAAGACATGAGAACCAAGACAAAAAACCGGACCTTCATTTGTCTATAAGTTCCTTATTCATAAGTCTTGGTTACAATGGATTCTTTTATATGCTTTTTTAATTAATATGGTTATCTTTTTTCTATGATCGGGTATTTTCACTCGACACTCATTCGACTCCTCGCTCCACCACCATGCTATAGATGAAACATCGTTCTCCGCTGTGCGGTAAACAGAAGCTTCATCCGTTTTTTTGGCTGTTTTACCATTCACGGTGACCGAAACAGGCATTTTATCGAGATGATAAGCCAGGATCATGTTCCTTTTGTCCGATTGTTTGAATCCATTATCCGACGGTACAATTTCCGTACGGTATCCGTCGGACAGCGTAGTACAGGTAAACCGCGTTCTTGAAGCGATGTTATCGAGATACTCGAGGTTCTCTCCCTCATCTTCATAGAGTTCGAATTCTGCCGTTTCATCTTCATAGTCGGGAAAAATATGAATAAACAACGGATAGTCTTTCTTTTCGTGGATATATTGCATTACCGGCATCATCGGGACGATGGAGCCTTTCTTTACAAAAATGGGAATCACATTTAAAGATGCACGATAAGCAATTTGCTGTCCACCCAAATAAACGGTTTTTTTGTCGTTAAAATCAATCCATTCCCCTTCGGGCAGATAGAGACGCTTTACCCTTTCTCCCTTTTTCAATACCGGCGCTACAAGCAGTTCTTCACCAAACATAAACTGATCTTCAACCTTCAGTGCCACTTCGTCGTAGGGATATTCCATAAACAGCCCCCTCATAATAGGCAATCCTGTATCATGCGCCTTCCGGGCATAAGTGTACAGGTAAGGAAAGAGCTGATATTTCAATTCGATGGCAGCTTTGCTGTTTTTCTCAGCTGTTTCTCCAAACATCCAAGGTTCTACCGCATTATCACCTTCGTGATGAGCACGGCTCAATGGATTAAAAATGCCAAACTGCATCCACCGGGTGTAGAGTTCTGCCGTTGCCGGGTAATCGGTAATATCACCGCAATAGCCAGAAATATCTGTTGTCCAGAACGGAATACCTCCCAATCCGGCAGAGATACCGATCGCCACCTGGTTCCGTAGTTGCCCCCACCCTTCGAGGAGATCATTGCCATTGCCGCTATCGCCACTCCAGCCAAAGGTATAGCGCTGGAGTCCGGCATAAGCTGCACGCGTCATCTGGAACACCCGTTTGCCCGGGTTCCTCTTTTCAAACTGCTCTTTTACTACCTTGTCCCAGGTCAGTCCGTACACATTGTGAATCTCACCGTGCATACCGATATGGTGCCGCATATGAAGTCGATCAATGTCCTCCTCATTGCTCCATGCCGGTTCGCCCATATCTGTCCAGAATCCGGCAGCTCCATCATTTAATGGTTTCTGCTGGTACTCACCCCACCAGTCGGTCACCTCCGGAATGGTAAAATCCACCACCCCACAGTTACCTCCCCATGGCCAGGGCATATCATACGCTTTCCCTGTTCGGGAATCCTTTACGAAATAACCGAGACTGTCGGCTTCTGCCCACTGTTTCTTATTTGCTTGAGAGATCACCGGATCCTGTGAAAGAATCACTTTAAAACCTTGCTCATTTAAAGTAGAGAGCATTTGCTTCGGATTGTTGTAATTTTCCTCTCTCCATTCAAAATTCTGCAAATATTGTGTCCAACCGATATCCTGATAGATTATATCGCATGGAATTTGACGCTTACGGAATTCGGCAGCCACCTCCAGTGCCTGCGCTTCTTTCGTGTAAAGACCACGACTTTGCGAGAAGCCAAACGCCCACTTAGGCGGCATAATAGGTTTCCCTGTCAGGGAGATATACTGACTCAGGATATCCTTATAATCTTTCCCGAAAATAAAGTAATAGACAAATGCTCCGTCTGGTGCCTCAAACGAATAATATTCATTGGACTCTGTACCAAATTTGAATTCTGTTTTATAAGTATTATCAAGGAAAATCCCATATTGGTAACTACTCATAAAGAAGGGTATACTTTTATATAGCGGATCCTCGTTTACACTGTAGCAGGGGCGGTCGCTGTTCCACATCTTGTATTCCCGTCCGCGTCGATTGAGAGGCCCGGCCTTTTCTCCCAAGCCGAAAAACTGTTCGTCGTCTCGCAATACCTTGTAAGCTTTCTTCGCCGTGGAGTCAGACACGTGACCGATCTCCTTATAATCACTGAACAACAGTTTTTGCCATTTATCAAAAATCTGTAGTTGCATCGGGCTCTTGTTCATCCTGATACGGAGCCTGGAAGTGTATATCTCGTAGGATGATGGTTCGTCGTTCACCGTTATCTTCCCCATATTTTCGAGGTCCTCATTGATTACTGCAAACGATTTATTTTTGCAAACAAATGTGCCATGGGGATCGAACCATATTTTCACGACAGAGCTGCTGAGAAAATCCAGTGATAGCCTCGATCCATCATCCGCATTAAACACAACCCTATTTCCCTCTTTTGTATATGAGGTGACCTCCTTCACTCTACCACCTTGTTGTGCATAGATGACAAAAGGAGTAAAGAGAATCAGCAGTAATATAAATTGTAGATACTTCATCAAATTTCTTTTACATGATAGTTAATACTCGATGACAATCATGTCCCAATATTTCAACGACGGAAGTGTCAATCTGACTTCATTCTCTGCCTGTGTGAAGTCGAGCGTTCTGGCTGCCCCACCGTTTATATCCGGCGAAGCAAACCAGACATTTTTCACTTCACTGTTCACTGTAACTTTTATTCCCGCGCCGATGATCATCGCTGGTTCTTTCTGGATTCCATTGGTATCTCTCCATTCCATGGAATTTACATCAGAGAAATTAAGGAAATGAATCACTTCCTTGTCTGAAAATCTTTTGCCGGTAACGGCTACAGTCCCCTGTGATGAAGGCCAGCTTTCGAACCTGGCCCGATTGTCGACCGACTGCACACTAAACGAAGCAAACGCTCCTCCGTCACGTAAAAGATTCTGATAAGCCACAAGGAAATCGTAGTAACAAACCAAAGCCTCCTTCAACTCTCTCTTCATCTGCAGGTTAGAATTTGGAAAATATTCGTTTGCCAGGTAGTGTTCACCCAGTTCAAGGTGAGCCCCTCCGAACGAGAATATCACCGCATTGGTCAACAATACACCCGGTGCATTCACATAACCAGAACTGTTGGATTTTGCATAGTTAACATAAGCAGCAAGCACGGTCTGTTTCTTGTTATCAGCATAAGCATTGTTGTCATGAATCACTTCTGCCAGCTCTTCGTAAGTTTTGCTTTCATCCCACACTTCGGTATAGAGAAAGTCTACTTGAGATTTGGCAATATACTTTTGTCCGTATTGGCCAACCGCGTTCATCACCAACCGCTTGCCAGGTTCGTACTGCTTCATGGCAGCAACAAAGGGAGCATAGGTTTCATCCAGCTTCACCACATTGCCCTCATAATCGTATACCATTCCCCGGTTACCTAACTGATCAATATGATAACCGTCGAAATCGAATACCCGGTATACATCGTTATGACGTGCTATGAGATAGTTCTGCCACGCATTGTTTGCCGGATTTGTGAGGTAAATGCTACTGCGAAAGGGGGAATCAAGATGGTGACTGTCTTTGACTGAGCGGTTGGAATCCTTGAAAATATACCACTCTTCCTTTACACCATCAGCCGCCGCATTGTTCAATGCGCCAAATGCGAGATTGTAAAACATCGCTTTCATTCCTCTCCCATGTATGGCATCAATATAACTTTTCACTGTAGAGAGATAGTTGGTACGACCAATGAGATCGGGCCACTGGGACAGCGGATTATCCACGGTTCCTGCCAGCGGGCGGTGGTGGGCGTGCAACCAGTCATAAAATTGAACCCCGTTGATGTGGTAACGGTTTAAAATCTCAATATTTCTCCCAACCTGCATCTTCGACAGATCACCATATGAAGAGAGATAGCCGTAACGAGGAAACTTTGTCCAGTCGGAAGAAACATCCACAGCAATGGTGTGATAAATCTTTTCTCCTTTTTCATCAACTTCGTAAATATCCACCATATACCCTTTGAAATCTTCTGACGGAGTATTCCATGACCAGGTTGTTCCTTGCAGATCTTCCTCCTTTATTACTTTTCCCAGGTGCGAATAACGCACTTTTGGGTTGCCGGAAGGTTTTTCTTTCAGCGTAAAACGGACAGTCTCCCCTGGTTTGTATACCGACTTATCAGTAGTTATGTCGACCGACAGATAGGTATCGCCGTAAGTTATCGGATTATTTTTTGTATCATAATCATCTTTGCATGAAGTCAATGTCAGCAAACAGATAAAAAACAGGAAGGTGATTTTTTTAATCATAATTTGAATCAGGGATCTGCCACACCTTTCATCCGATGTGGCAGATCATCCCTGTTTGTTTATTGTTTTTGAATGGTGATGGTTTCTTTTAACTGATCGAGTTCGATTTTATAAGTGCCGGATTCCGAAATCCTCCACTTGTAGTCCACGCCAGCCCCGGGATAATTAAACAACATCTGTTCTGTCTGCCCCGTAGGTGATTTATCTGCTTCGCTCGCAATAAACCAGGCACCATTCCAATCGGATTGCTTGTCGCACGTAAACTTCAGCTCTCCACCCTTAAGTGATCCGCTCCATGTGAACTTGTAGGGATCGGCTGTGGCCGTCATAGGGGTAGCATTGCCAATATCCCATCCATTGGGTGAAGCATCGCCTACGAGGTAAACCATTTCAAATGGCACAAATGGAACGATATCTATCTTCATGTCCCGTGTATCCAGTTTGATTTTATATACGCCGCCAGTAATGTTCCATTTATAATCAGGATCACCCGCCCATTTGTCCACATCGAGGCCTATGCCTTCTGCTGTCTTATCAACAGTGGGACGGAAAAAGGGTGCGTCCCAGTTTCCTGCTGCAGTTCCTATTTTAAATTCACCCCCGGCTGAAAGGTCATCATTGTAATGGAAGATAAACGGATCCACAGGATTCACGGCCATCGGCTGAAAACTCCATCCGGTGGGATTGCCTACAAACCACAATTCGCTATATTCCGGTCCTTCACCTCTTACAATACTGATTGTCATCGTAATCAAATTCACTTTTACCGTATAGGTTCCTCCTTCAGTTATTTCGAACTGTTCGTCGTAGGGATCATCAAAACTTTCGCGCAGATAGAGTTTCGTATCGCTCTCTCCCTTGTTATAAGAGGGAGCAAACTCTCCCAGCGTGGTGATAAATTTAACATTGCCAGGCGAAAGCGATCCGGTCCAGGTAAACCCTTTGGGAACATTGCTGATGGGGCGCATTTCTGTGGCTTCGCCGGCATTCCATCCGTTGGGTGTAGCATCACCCAGCATGTACAGTGTCTTGGTAATCGGTTTGTGTGTTTTGACCGAGAGGCGTTGCAGGTTCGAAATCTCCGGTTCGATACCCTCTGCAGCGATAGTAGCAATAACACGAGCCTCCAGCACTACCTCCTTATTTACTTCAACACCAAAATTATTTAGCAATATCTCATTCAGCTCTTCGTTCTTGTAAATTTTTTCGTATACACCCCTTCCCAAATCAATCGATACGCCTCCTGCAAAGTTGTCACCCTGCAAATCCATCTGAAAGGTATAGCTGATTCCGGCATTGGTACCTTGGTTGGAACCGGTTGTCCATGACAATTTCAGGGCTTCCGAAGTCGGATTTGCAGCATCCAGCTCGATTTCAGCCGATGAAGCAGTTATTTCAAGGGGACTGCTTCCCTTGTCCAGTTCCATGTAATTATCGTCGGCACACCCTACAAACAGTGTGACCCACAACGACAGTAAAAATAGTAATCTGTATATCTTCATAACAGTCTCTCTTTTTGATATTAATATCCTTGATTTTGTGTGAGATTAGGATTGGCATCCCTCTCCTTTTGCGGGATAGGAAACAACAGGTGTTTCTGCGTCGCGTTGATTTTACCGATGGAGTGCAGGAAATCCAAGGCATATTGTCCGTTATCCCACCTGATGATATCGAACCAGCGATGTCCTTCGAAGGCCAGTTCAATGCGACGTTCATTTCTGATTTTCTCTCTCATCTGTTCGGTTGTGAGATTCTCCACATCTCCCCGATTTGTCAGGCCTGCTCTTTTACGCACCTGGTATAATGGTTCTTCTGCTTCTGTTGTTCTTCCCAGCTCATTCAGCGCTTCAGCTTTCATCAACAACACATCTGCAAAACGCAATACCACGATGTTCGCTGAGTTGGTATTATAATCTGGAGAAACGGACAGTGGCACAAGGAACTTCCGAACATTGTAACCCGTGTTCGACATATTTGCTTTGTATGATTTGCCGTCGAAATCAGGGCCTCCCTCATACAAGACAGTTTTGTCTTTACGCAAGTCCCCATTCTCATATTGGTCCACGAACTCCTGTGTCGGTTGGTTCCAGCCATAAGCACCGCCAACCCATCCTGTATTACGCGGACCCATGTAGGTACTTAGCCAGTTGGCCTGGTTTTCATCACTCCAGAAACCAGCCTTGGTCAGTCCGTAATATTGCACTTCAAACAGAGACTCTGCTGTGTTCTTATGCCGTTCCTCACCCCCGAAGCTATCGCTGTAATCGGAATTCAGGGTATAACCGAGGCTCTCTACCAGCTCACTCATCTGTAGTGATTCTGCATACATTCCCAATGTCAGATAAACCTTTGCCAGCATGCCGGCAGCCGCACCCTTGGAAGCACGGCCGATGTCGCTTCCCGAATATGCTTCCCTGACCGGCAACAATTCAATTGCATCCTTCAAGTCAGGAATTATCACCTCGTTGTAGATGGTCATTTTGTCGGTACGCTCGGGCAGCAGGTTGTCTCCAGGCTTCGGTGTAGAGACCGTCATCGGGACATCTCCGAAAAGCTGCACCAGAATGAAATAATAGTTGGCACGAAGAAACTTCGCTTCTCCGATAGAACGGTTTTTCAACGATTCGTCGATATCCATCTT
This sequence comes from Proteiniphilum sp. UBA5463, assembly GCF_002427225.1. Lineage (NCBI taxonomy): Bacteria > Pseudomonadati > Bacteroidota > Bacteroidia > Bacteroidales > Dysgonomonadaceae > Proteiniphilum > Proteiniphilum sp. UBA5463. Next base: position 24,154 of record NZ_DIQL01000045.1, read on the forward strand.
CGGCACATTTTCCAATACCGTATTGCAGTATAGTATCCCGGGATTGGGACCTCGCCATATGTCCAGTGCAGCTGCATTGTCGGCTGTAGCTACAAAATTTGCCAAGGTAACAGTCTCTATCCCGTCGGTGCCTCCACCAGCACCCACTTCGCTGTTTCCTGCAATGATATCGAGCGTCCAGATTCTCATGTTGTATAATTTGGGACGCTGTAGCGGCTGATAAGCCCCATTTACCAGGGCAATAGCCGACGCTTCGTCCGTGAGTGCCTCGGCACTTGGGTCTTCATACGGAACTTTATCCAAAAAATCGGAGCAGGATCCAAAGAGTGTCAATACCGATAAAAGTCCAATTATATATGCTATTTTTCTCATATTGTCATCGATTAAAATTGAATATTTAGGCCTAAACTGATTGTACGTGTTACCGGATAGGTGCCGAGATCTACACCTCCTGCCCCTACTTCAGGATCAAAACCAGAATAACCGGTCAATGTAAAGAGGTTCTGGCAAGAGAGATAGAGTCGTGCCATACTTAGTTGAGCCTTCTGTGCTACTGATTTCGGCAGCGTATATCCTAACGTGAGATTTTTCAAACGAAGGTATGATCCATCCTCGATAAACCGGTTGGAATGGCGTACATTCTGATTGGGGTCACTGTAGACAGCACGCGGAACACTGTTACTTGTTCCTTCTCCTGTCCAGCGGTCCAACACCTTTGTCGTCTGGTTCTGCGGGACTGACATACTTTCCTGCCATATTCTGTTGGCATTGTAAATGTCGTTTCCGGCCACACCCTGGAAAAAGACCTGCAGGTCGAAATTTCCGTAAGCAAAGCTGTTGTTCATGGAGAACGTCCATTCAGGGAATGGATTACCGATAAAGGTACGGTCATCGGCATTGATGACTCCGTTGTTGTCAAGATCACGAAACTTGATATCGCCAGGTGCTGTTCCGCCGGTTACCTGCGTAGCATACCGGTCCACCTCCTCCTGATTCTGGAAGATGCCGTTGGTTACATAACCATAGAACGCGTTCACAGGTCGTCCTTCGGCACTCACCTGCACTTTAGTCATATTGATATCCCCACCGGTAAACAGGGCAATACCGTCATTCATTTTGATTACTTCATTCTTATTGTAAGAAACATTGAAATCGGTATCCCATTCAAACTGGCCCGTGAGGTTTCTGGAGGAGACAGTCAGCTCAAGCCCTTTGTTCCTAATCTCTCCGGCATTTATACTCGGCACGTAAATGTCTGAATAACCTGTAGTGATGGGTACTGACATCGGCACCAGCATATCGCTTGTGTTTTTTAGGTAAGCATCAAGCGTCAGATTAATCCGTTGATTCAATAAAGAGAGATCCACCCCGGCATTAAACTGCCTTACCGTCTCCCATTGTACATCCTGATTGGGCATCACCAGCGGATA
>NZ_DIQL01000045.1:25757-26471 GCF_002427225.1 Proteiniphilum sp. UBA5463
GGTAAAATAGGCGTAGTTGTCTATACCTCCCTGGTTTCCCGTTTCTCCGTATCCCAAACGGACTTTCACATCGTCGACCCATTCGTTTGCGTGGAAGAAAGGTTCTTCCGACAAGCGCCAAGCTGCGGAGAACGAGGGAAAAGTACCCCACCTGTTTTCTTTGGAAAATCGGGAGGAGCCATCGCGACGGATTGTTGCGGTGAAAAGATATTTGTTGTCGTAATTGTAATTGGCTCGCCCCATAAACGAGAGGATAGCCCAATCATTTTTGGTACCTCCGACGGTGGGGTCGGTAAGCCCGTTATTCAACTGGCTGTTATTATCACTCAGGAATCCCTGCACACTTGCGTTCATGCGGTTATACAAGTTATTCTGGGCGCTGGAACCAATCATCACGTTGACGTTGTGTTTATCTGCGAAGGTGTCGAGGTAAGTAAGCGTATTGTCCCACAGATAGGTAAGACTTTTATTCGACTCTTCATACAGTGATGACTGCGGCTGCGGGATGGGCTTCCAGTCATATTTGGGACTAAAGCTGTTCTGATCCCAAAACTTGAAGTCGATGCCACCCAGTGACTTAAAAGTAAGTTTATCTGCCGGTTTTATTTCAGCGAAGATATTTCCAAGCACGTTGTATCCGTTGGTTCTGTTTCGGCTAAGTGTTGCTGTTCCAATAGGATTGCGTATATCCCCGTACTGATAAGCCGGTTCTCC
>NZ_DIQL01000045.1:26626-32840 GCF_002427225.1 Proteiniphilum sp. UBA5463
GTACCGCGAATATCATAAGAACCCTGTTTCTTGATATCGTGACTCAGGGTTATATTGTTCCCGAATTTTATCCATGAACGCACGTTCGATTCGCTATTGAACTGCACCGTGTATCGTCGGTATGATGTATTAGACACAACACCGTCCTGATCGAATACTCCTCCCGACACATAATAATTTCCCTTATCACTACCTCCGGAATAGGAAACCGTATAGTTTCTCATTCTCGCCGAACGGAAGAGTTCATCAAGCCAGTCGGTACCTTCACCCCAAACCGTTGGATCAGCAAAGTCGGCGCGCTGTGTCAGCGGGGAGGAGGCGAACTGGTTATAATTGGCAATCATCTCGTTATGTAACGAGGCAAACTGTGTAGCATTCAACATCTGTGGCATGCCGGTAGCAGTTTGTACTCCCCAGTTCGCACTAAATGAGATAGATCCGTCACCAGATTTCCCCTTCTTCGTGGTAACCAATATGACGCCGTTTGCCCCCCGCGACCCGTAAATGGCAGTGGCAGAAGCATCTTTGAGCACATCCACGGTTTCCACATCTTCCATATTCAGGGAATTGATTCCCAGGTCCGTGGGTACCCCGTCTATAACCAGAAGCGGTTCGCTGTTATTGATAGTGCTAATTCCCCTGATGCGGAAGGAGACATTGTCACCCGGTTTACCGGAGGAGATGACCTGCACACCTGCAGCCCGTCCCTGAAGCGCTTCCCCGATACTGGCTACCGGCTTGTCCTTCATCGTCTCCCCCGAAACCGATGATACAGCGCCTGTGAGATCTCTTTTTTTCATCACACCATATCCGATTACAACCAACTCATCCAGCAGCTGATTGTCCTCTTTTAGCACAATAGAGAGATTCGTTTTACCAGCAACCGATATCTCCTGCGGGTGATATCCCATATAAGATATGGTTATTACTGATGATTCGGGCACTGCCAAAGAAAAATTACCATCGATATCACTTACGGTACCGGTTGTAGTCCCTTTTACAAAAACGGAAGCACCTATAACAGAAACACCATTCTCATCAGTGATATTCCCGGAAATAGTTTTTTGATTCTGAGCCGACAGATGAATACTGAATATTACACACAACATCAATAATAATAATAACCTGCATGCAATAGGCTCTTTGGATAATTTTTGTTTTTCCCCCATGTTAATAAATTTAGAAAATAAAAAATACAAAGGTTATAGTCACATTTATACATCAATTTACATTAGTACTTTTCTAGGGTCGACTAATTAAAATTTCATCGTTCTCGTTTAATTTCAATGAATAGTAGCCTCAAGATAAATTCAACAATAACATAGGCAAATGTAAAAGATGAAGTAACAGAAAAAAAATCAGGATAGTTAACATATAGATACAACAATAGTTATACAGTCTGTACATCAGCATAATACTCAAATATAGAGACGTGAAAAAGTAGATGATATATATCTCAAATTTTCTGTATAACTCCAATTTTCCTCACAAGACTTTCAAATTTATCGCGGGGTACAGCCGCTTTATTTCGTACTCTAGTACGATAATTATAGATAGTGTTTACCGAATAATGCAGGAAATTGGCAATGCGTGAACTGTCGGTTATCCCTAACCGGATCAGGGCAAATATACGTAGTTCTACGTTCAGCAATTCATTAGGTTTCAGGTTAAATTGTTCTTCTTCGAGCAACAGAGAGTTAAATTCCTCCACGAAATTGGGATACAGATGAAGAAAGATGTTATCGAACAGTTTATATAGCTCCTTCAGCTCCTGATCAATCATATCATGCGATTTCAACATCCTGAAAAGTTCGTCTATCTTTCGTTCGGCAGCTTTTTTATTGAGCGTGTTCCGGTATTTCTCTAGCTTATCTATATAGGTGGAACAAAGATCTAGGAAATGGCCGATATAGGTTTCCTTTATTTCGTTGGATTCGGACAATTCATCGTTTACATCCGACAATTTTCTATTCGTTCTGTTCAATTGATCGACAGTACGTTGTAAATCATTATTCAGGTCATTCAACTTCAGATTCGTTTGATATAACTCCTTTCTTATTCGGGCGATCTTTTTCATTTGTCGATAGACGTAGATAACAGCGATGATGAGGAACAGCGACAAGAGACTCACCAGAACAAGGAAGAGCTGCAGTTCTGACTGCTGATTCCTGACTTTTTCCTGATAAGCCGAATCGATTATCGGAAGTATTTGTGAGATTTCATACGTCCGCAAACGGGCATTACAAAACATGGCATCTTCCATCGACGATTTGATGCAATCATAAGCCTTTTCTATGTTACCGGTCTCAAATAGTGTGATCGCCAATGCCTGCATAGAAGCATTTTCCTTAATCGCATTCTTTATATCGCAAATAGCCGATATCGCATAATAGGCTATTTGCTTGTCAATATCTCCTTCTTTACGGTAAATATTTGCAAGGGCATAGGTTAAAACGGCCTTTTCATGATTCTCCTCTTCCGATTGATTGATTAGCTCTTGTAAAATTTGTTGTGATTCGGCTAATCGATTTTCGTCGAACAGCTTTTCGGCAAAAACAATCTTGTAATGGTTGGATTCTTTATTCAGGACACTTAACAACGAGTCCCGGTACAGGCTGCTCTTAACGGTATATACAGGAGCAATGGGATTATTGAACGAGTAGCTTCTATATAACTGCTTATAGCTATCATAATAGTTGACTAACAGGTTATCGGCGAGCTCAGTTTTATTGATATTCGTGAGAATATCTAATGCCTCGATATAGAGTCCCGAGACTATATATAAAGAGGTGAGATTAAGTTTCGATTCATTGATTCTGTAGCTATCACCTAAGCTTTCGGAGAGCTCCACATTCTGCTTAGCGTAATGAATGGCAGAATCGGAAATATAAGTTTTATACTCGTTAAACAACTGCAGGTTTATGTCGTATCGCTGCATCTCGTTCATATTGGGCATTCTCAACATCTGCTTTATCGAGGCGACACGTTCTTCTTTTTCGGACATGAACACTGCCTTATCTTCCATCATCTCGTATAGCATCTTGAGCACCTGCTCTTGTTGTGGTTCCGCGGCAAAAACATTGTCCACGGTAATAACAAAAACAACTGCCATTAATAGTACGAAAGTAGATGTGCGAACATTCATAATCAAATTAACCTCTTTTCTCCAACAACACCACATTCTCCACATGGTGGGTATGTGGGAACATGTCGACCGGCTGTACTCGTTTAACCTTGTATTTGCAGTCCAGCAGATTAAGATCACGCGCCTGAGTGGCCGGGTTACAGCTTACATAGACAATCCTTTCTGGTGCTGCAAACAAAATGGCATTGACAACATCTACGTGCATACCAGTGCGGGGCGGATCTGTAATAATTACGTCGGGATGACCATGTTCTGAAATAAACTCCGCCGTAAGTACATCCTTCATATCACCGGCAAAAAAGAGCGCATTTTCGATCCCGTTTATCTGCGCGTTTACCCTTGCATCCTCAATTGCCTCCTCTACATACTCAATACCAATTACTTTTTTTGCCTCACTTGCAACAAAGTTGGCGATGGTGCCAGTACCGGTATAAAGGTCGTACACCAGCTCATTGCCTGTGAGCTGTGCGAAGCTACGTGCAACCTCATAAAGATGATATGCCTGCTCGCTGTTAGTCTGGTAGAACGACTTGGGGCCGATCTTGAAGCTCAATCCTTCCATCTCTTCAAAGATATGATCCCTGCCGCGCCAGGTCACCACCTCCTGGTCGGTAATGGTATCGTTTGCTTTTTGGTTAATGATGTATAGCAGTGATGTAATTTGTGGAAATCTATCACTTATGAAATTCATCAACTCCTCTCTTTTTTCTACATCATCTTCATAAAAAACCACAATCACCATCCATTCTCCTATGGAACTGTTGCGGATCATAAGGGTGCGCATGAGCCCATTTTGGCAGCGCAGATCAAAAAAAGGGAAACCCTTTTCCAGGCAAAACTCCCGTATGCAATTCCGGATCTGATTGGAAAAATCATCCATCAGCCAGCATTTGTCGATATCAAGCACCTTATCGAACATGCCGGGGATATGGAAACCAAGAGCGTTCATTTGAGTGAACTCCTTACCAGAGCTTATCTCCTCCTCGGTGAGCCACCGTTTGTTGGAGAATGTAAATTCAAGCTTGTTGCGGTAAAAAGTGGTATCAGGTGCTCCCAGAATGGGGGTGATCTCTGGCAGTTCTACCTTGCCTATCCTTGTAAGGTTGTCAACCACCTGCTGCTGCTTGTGCCGCAGCTGCTCCTCATAGGGCAGGTGCTGCCACTTGCAGCCGCCACACATCCCGAAGTGCCGGCAGAAAGGATCGCTCCGCTGCGTTGAAAATTGCTGAAACCGCACTACCCTCCCCTCGGCAAAAGTGCTCTTCTTACGCGTTAGCTGGATGTCGGCCACATCGCCGGGAGCTGCAAAAGGTACAAACAGCGTCATGCCATCAACCTTCGCCACCGCCTTACCTTCGGCAGCTACGCCGGTAATTGTCACACCTTCCAGCAAGGGAAGTTGTTTTCTCTTTCTTGCCATCTGTTTTATCTCTTTATTTAAGATTCGCATGCATTACAATTACAACTAAGTTCGCGACAAACAATGTTTTATATTTAACTGTAATCATTTACATTCATAAATTATGCGAAAATTGAACTTTATATTTACAGATACAAAGATAGAGGTTTTTTAAACGAATTCGTCTAGATATTACCAGACAAAAATCATCTATCTTCGCTGGAGGGAGCTGTTGTCGTGCTCAATGCCGTCCCATGTCAAGGGCTAATGATTGAAGAACTCAATACAATCCATACCAACCTGGTATTTAGTTCCATCATAATTTTCATGTTCCAAATATTCTATTTGCAGTAAATTCTTTCCCTTATTAATATCTAAATTTCTCAGTATTTCTACACCTATCGTATCCTGCTCGTAAAATGGCTCTATAACTCTATGCCTTTGCTTGTTCAATGTTGATATTCTGATCCCCTTTGTTTTCGAGCAAGATATTGCATTTCCTTTTAAAAGGCATCACCCAGTAACACGACATAGTACTGTCATCGTCCACTTTCGTGTACCATGAATGGTTTTTTCTTATCTTATAACCTGTACCGAAAAAGTCGCCGATAGGAGCACTGATTGTCCTTATGCCATCAAATGAAATGTGAATTATAGTGCTTCGAAGTGCTTGTTCATAATTCTCAGCGTTAATTTTAAGGGTAATTGTGCGGATTGCAAAATAATCATCGAGATAAATCCTTAGCACTCCTCGTCTCGAATTCTCGCCGGAAAATGTCATCCACATCCTTACGATAGCTCCCGGTCCTTTTGCATCCATCAGCACATACTCCTTTCTGCCGTGATCGGTTTCAGTTCTTACAAACATGCTTCTGTCCCAATTAGCAAACCAGCTTTTTTGATCAGATTCAACCGATGCCCGGTCGTAACTGCTGAATTGTTTACAGAAATAGCCGGGTGAAGGATATTCAGCCAAAGTCTTCCTGTTTGTCATCTCAAGAAGAAGGCTCTCCTATGATATTTTTTGAGAATAAACGATATTGAGACTTATTGCCAACGAAAAAATAAGAATTCCTGTTTTTTTGATGGTTGGATTCATTCTTTGTTCTCCTCTTCTGAAATTGATTAAAAAGTGCCCCGATCAAAATTAATTGATAAATCCAGGCACAAAGAGGAATATCATTTCACAAAATGATACTATCTTCCCATTTCGCACAATTCCCGTTTATAAGAGGTGAAAATCAATAAAATTTACCGAAAAAATAATTACTTTAGTTATTAATTAACCTCGACATTAATTTTGGATGAATAATGAATACGAAAGTACCTATAATAACAGCCGTGTTGTTTTGCCTGGGCGGTTTGCTGTTATCACCGGCATCTTTGGCCAAAAACTCCGATTATTATTTCAGAAATATGGCTGTAGAGGACGGCCTTTCGCAAAATATGGTATATTCTATCTTACAGGATAAAACCGGTTTCATTTGGTTTGGCACGTTAGACGGGTTGAACCGGTACGACGGGCTAAGGTTTAAAATCTTTAAGAAAGACAACGAAAATAGCCGTAGCATCGGTTCAAATAAAATCCTGTCGCTGCTCCAAGATAGCAATGAGAAGATATGGGTTGGGACAACCAACGGAATATATATTTACGATCCAATGTGTGAAAA
>NZ_DIQL01000063.1:0-14922 GCF_002427225.1 Proteiniphilum sp. UBA5463
CTAGCAGTTCCAGACGGTGGAAGCCCTCTTCTTTTTCTTTTCCAGATAACAGGTAAGAGACCGGTCCGGGCAGTACCGGTTTGGTTTCGATCCCTTGCTCTCTCCCTTCCTTATACTCCTCAAGTGCTTTGTTATAAATAAGAGAAAATGCTTGTGTTTTGGTAAATTCAGGAACGATATAGTGATAATTTGTGTCGAACCATTTGGTCATTTCCATTGCGGTGATATCTTTTTCTCCCTGTTGATATCCGCGAGCCATGGCGAAGTAGAGCGCCAGCTTATCATCCCGGAGGCAGTCATAACGTGTCGGAATGGCTCCTACCGCTAGGGTGGTATCTAACACCTGATCATAAAAAGAGAAATCGTTCGAAGGGATAAGGTCTATTCCGGCCTCTTTTTGGAGAATGCGGTTTTGTTGCCTGATGGACCTTCCCGTACTGAAAAGTTCATCTTCCGTGATTTTTCCTGCCCAGAAACTTTCGCAGGCTTTTTTCAGTTCGCGCCGGTTGCCGATGCGAGGGTAACCGAGAATGTTTGTTTGCATTGCTTTTAATTTTTTAAAGTGAATACCCATGAAGCTAAAAGCTCTTTTCCCGAACTTTCGCAATGCAACGGCTAATAAAAGAAGGATGAAGTAAACGCAAGGATATATTTCTTTCTATCCGCATAGGAAGGAATGGATGAGTCTGACAACATACTTTTATCGCGAAGCATTGTCAATCCGAATTAAGGCAGGTCTCCTGACTTGCACAATTTCCGCCATCCTTCCCATTTCGCAAAGCGGAACAGTGGATTTTAACGGGCGGAAACGTTGACCGTGCTTACAGTTGCGCGACAGTCCACGATTCTCACGTGGTTCCCTATTATACCCTTTTTTGGGGGGCACCTTACCGGTTGAAGAAATGATAAAAAGAACTTTAGTACGGCAAAGATAGAAAAAATAGGTAGATATTCCAGCTTTATCCTATCTTATTAATTTTGCTTGCCTGGCAGGCGGCGCCGTAGCCGTTATCTATATTTACCACACACAGCGAAGAACAACTGTTGAGCATGGATAATAGAGCGGCGATGCCGTTCAGGTTCGCCCCGTAACCCACGCTGGTGGGAACTGCTATGACCGGACTGCTTACCAGGGCCGCCACTACCGATGCCAAAGCTCCTTCCATGCCGGCCACGACAATCACCACCCTAGCGCCCCTAATAAGGTCGAGTTTATCGAACAGGCGGTGGATGCCGGCAACCCCCACATCCATAATTTTCTCTACCTTGTTGCCTAAAAATAGGGCGGTTTCATACGCCTCTTCAACTACCGGCAAATCGGATGTGCCGGCAGACACAATGGCAATGTAACTGTCGGTTGTTTCCTCCCGGTTCCCCATCAGGCGGATCGTTTTGGCTACTGGGTTGTATACAACCCCCTCGACACGAGTGGAAACGTAGTCATACATTTCTCTTGTCGCTTTTGTACCGAATACGTCGTTCCCGTTGCGGAGCAGGGATCTTATTATACCCACAACCTGTTCGGGGGTTTTTCCCTGACAGAAGATCACTTCCGGTTGTCCCGTCCGTTCTCGGCGAAGATAGTCGACCTTGGCAAAGTCGATGTCTTCATAACCTTTGTCTTTTTGTTTTGTCGTCATTGTAAATTCCTGTTTAAACTTCCCATGGAGTAGCCCTCCAATTCCATACAGACATAGAGGAACCCGTATTCTTTAAGTTGCCGCGACACCCTGTCCAGGATTGCGGGGTCGCAAAATCGCGCCCTCTCTTCCGGCTCTAGTTCGATACGAGCGATCAGATCGTGGCTGCGTACTCTTACCTGCGCATATCCGAGGGAATGCAGGTATTGTTCCGCTTTTTCAATACGTCTTAATTTTCCGGTTGTGATCTCTTCACCGTATGGTATACGGGTTGCCAGGCAGGCGTAAGCGGGTTTATCCCAAGTGGATAACCCGAGTTGCTTTGACAACAGCCTGATCTCTTTTTTATTCAGGCCGGCCGTTTTTAGCGGACTGATAACGTTTAACTCTTCTATTGCTTTTGTACCCGGACGGTAATCTTTCGTGTCGTCCGCGTTGGAACCGTCCAATACGGCATTGAATCCTCTTTCTTTGGCTATTTCCACGATTGCCCGGAATGCTGTCTTTTTGCAATGGTAACAACGGTTTTCAGGGTTCTGTCTGACAACCGTATCAATCGTCGCTTTTTCTAAGAGGATATGTTCTATTCCTATTTGGGATGCGATTGCTTTCGCATCGTCTAAGTCCCAAGCGGGAATCATGGGTGAGACAACGGTAACGGCAATCGCTCTGTCGCTCAACACTTCCCGGCAGACTTTCGCCAGGAAAGAACTGTCCACTCCGCCCGAGAAAGCCACAACAACGCTTTCAAGTTGTCCGAGATGATCTATCAGGGATTGGTATTTAAATAGCGTATGGGTATCCATGAGAAGGATATTATGTATTGAGTTTCTCTTTGATCGTCCACAAGCCGGCCGACGGCGTGCTGATAAAGTATATCTCTTCTCCGCCTGGCAACCGGTTGAATCCGTTTCGTAACTTGTCGGGAGAATACACCTCCATCGCCTGATGATAATCGAGGTAATTAAAATTGACCGATTCAATATCCTCCTTCGACAGGTGTCCGGGGGCGTAAGTGATTTTAAACCGTCCTTCCGACGAACCGTGTATCAAGTGGGCCGTAGCATGGGTCAGATCCTGCAAGTCTTCATTTTCTTTCCAGAGTTTCATTATTTTTTCAGTTCCCGCATACCCGTATTTCCGGATGACCTTGTCCACCTCATCCTGTTCGCCGAAACGTTTCAACCCGGGAGCGATGATGATGAGTTCCCCTCCGTCGGCCATCGCCTTGCGTGTCCGGTATATTGCCTTGTTGGCTACCCACGTACTGAAAAACTCATCTCCCTGCATGACGGCAACCACTTTTTTTAACGGAGGAACAACGGTGATATTTTCGGCCATTGATTGTTTGGCAGCCTGTAAGTAAGTATCCAGGTCGTTGCCGCAATAAAATCCTGTGTGTACAAGTTCTCCTTGTTCATTGTAGGCCATTACCACCTGGATATATACATCCGGCAAGCGGTTCATAAATTCGTTCTCGGCTTTATTGAAACAATGCCTCAGGGGCGTCACCAGCGAACCCAGGTTATTCTCAATACCGTAGCAGGCCGCCGCCATATGCGAGGCACAAATGGTGTCCTTACCGCCCAGTCCGATGAAATAGTTCTTGTTGTGGTTGGCAAATCCCAATACTTCGTGCGGTACCACATGCCCTACATTGATGATCATATCCCAGGGTTCTTCCATCACATACCGGTTTATGGAGATAGGAATATCCCAATCGGCACAGCCTCCGGTGATTTTTTCCACGTAGTTCCCCGGCACGATGCCCAACCGTTTGCCGTCGCGGAGCCAATCGTGTTTCAGTATTTTGTTTTCGGGGATATTCCCGAACATCCATCGGTTTTGCTCGACGGTATGGGGAACATGCTGTCCCAATGTGGGAATTACATATACATCAGCCATCGGTTCAAAAAAATGATACAATATTTCGGTCATCCAACCGGCCCCGCTGTGGGCACGCGTAATATCCGGAGGAAGTAATAAAACCCGTTTCGGATTTTTGCAAACACGGATTAAACATTCGTTTGCACTTTTTACAACAAGAGCTTCCATCTCCTTCCTGCCAATCTCTTTTTTCCTTTCAAAAAACCAAGCCATAATCAATTTTGTTTAGTGAATCACATAATTAAAACACTCCGCTAAAATTAGCTAATTTCCTACCACGCCATGACTCAAACATACTTGGCTTTGACCGCACTATTTAACGCAAATAAATTGCTTCGCTTGTGTTTAAGCGCATAGATATTTGAAGTAGCAAGGCGAAATTACTAAATGATCGGAAAAGAAACAAAGGCATATCACGCATTTCTACTTTCAAAAAACGGCCCAATGGATGGATTGATGAAATATAATGAGAAATAGGCTTGTCTTACGTATCCTTCCTCTCCCAATTTTGAGGGTGTATACGCAGCCCGGGAAACCACGAAAGCGATATTTCGAATAACCCGAAGAGGGCCGTCGAATATACCAAGTCGCCCAACACCGTGTTTTTAAAGAACGGGATTCCCGCCGCATAGCAGGCTGAAAGACCGGCTGCGGTTTTGGGATACATTGTTGTGGAAAACCACACGCCGAAGTTGGAGACCAAAAAGAAGATGATGGACGCGCCCAAAGCAGAGAACAGCAAGCGGGGAACACGCACTTTGCGCAGCGTGAATGTACCCATCAGCACGATAAGGGCAAAAGCGCCGTAGGTGAACAGAGAGCCGGAGTAGAACCAGACAAACCGGTCGAAATATTGCGCGTAAACCACATTGTTCAGGATTAAATCGCTTATCCACATGGCCGCGATAGGCACTAAATACGCCCACCCTTTGCGGGTGTAATACGTCGCCCCGAAAAGAGCCATGCCGCCAATGGGCGCGAAGTTGGCGGGGTGGGGGATCAGGCGGCTGAATGCCGCAAGGAGAATTATCACCGTTATGACGGAAAAACGAAGGGTTAATTTTTTGTTGTTCATATTATTTGTGAGTTTTGGCTGTTGGTGTAGGCAATCAGCCATCGGCTTTGCGCGAACCTATTGAGCCGTTGGTTTAAATTAGTTGTTTGACGAATACTTGTTTTTCAATATCCCGGTTTGTGAAAAAACCGCTTACCAATGTGAGATATTCGGGGAGCACACCGTTGCAGCTCCACTTCATTTTAATAACTACGGTTTCACATATCGCCCGGCTTTCAGGTCTTCGAAAGTGGGATTGTACGCATTATCGTGAACGGTATTGCCGTTCCATTTCTTTTCGGTGATAGATCCTGATTCTACCGCTTTTTTCAGTCCGGAAAAGTCGGTCAGAAACTTACAAAACTTGATCTCTAATTTTTCCACCGAAGTGAGCGCTGCGAGAAAACTTAAATCGGTTAGTTTCTCATTTTGCCAACCCGACCAGGATCCGCCAACTTCTAAATTCCCCACCGATGTAAGTTTAGGCAGATAAACGGCCTCTAAAAATTTTCCAAACAGACTTAGTTTGCCTATGACTTTTTCCAAATTTGGGAACGACATAGAAGCCAACTCGTTGGATGAAATGGATATCTCACCAGCCTCCAGTAGGTTCTCTCCCGAAACAGCGGTTACATTACTATACGAGGATAAGCTGTTGCTTATTTTCTTAAGAGATGCAGGCAATACTATTTCTGTAATTCCCGGTGCATTTTGTACTCGGAAATTTTCACACTCTTCCAACCCTGTTATCAGGGGAAGTTGCGTTATGGAAGGATCGGATGCAAAATTAAGTTCGAGTGTTTTTTGAATCAGCTTAGGCAGTTTAATTTTGGTAACATCTGCAAGAGATCCGACAAACTCCACCGATCCGTTTATGGTAACCCCCGATAAATCTATTTCACCCTTATGCGGTATTTTATAAATCCGTATATTTCCAATCAATTTTAAATGCGATAATAACGGGTCGATAGAAGTGATTTTGGGGCATTCCGAAATTCCCATATATTGGTTAACTTCCTCAAGCATGGTTGTTGAAATGTTCTCAAGGTTCGGACAATTACTGATAGTTATCCTGTCATTAACCGATTTTAAAAGGGCGATTTTTAAGTCCTTTAACTCTTCGCACCTTTCCACATTTATTTTATTGGCCGTTTTCATCAATCCCATATTTAAGAGGGACACCATTTTTAGATTGGCAATATTGACGTCTCCGGCGTTTTCCAATTTTTCCAAATCAATCGTTTCTAAATTCAACAGATTTTTTATATCTAATTTTTTACAACTCTGCAGGTTTGGAAAGGATATCTCTTTAATCGTTGACACGTCCACTTCCGACCATCCCTCTTTTCCGGAGAAAGACATTTGCCCGGCCCTTTCTAATCTAGGGGCGGAAAATTCTGCCAGTTGGGTAGATTTAACCGTTATGTTTCCAGCTGAAGTAAGAGCATCAAACGAAATTTTGGAGATGTTGTTGGAACGAGAGATAAAATCTTCAAACAGATATTGCAGGTTGGGCAAAACAATCTCTTTAAGTTGCTTTGGCTCGCCGTTGACCATAATTCCGCCTACCGATCTCAAATTTTGCAGCGGTTTCAAGTCTCCTTTAAAGGTGGGGTTCACAATCAATTTGTATTTTATCTCGTTCAGCAGATTCAGAGCATCGATATTGGATATGGAGTCCGTCCCTTTTTCAGCGCCGATAATTAGATTACCGTTTATGATATTGATTTTTTTCTTTGCAAACACATCCACCTCCTCATCGGTTTGTAAAAAGACGTTATCGCCCAAAACCACATCCTCTTTCAATATTTTTACCTTATAGTCGCGTTTCGTTCCGTTATACGATGTTACCGTTAGTCTTTGTTCGCCGCTCCACTCTTTTATCGTCTCGGGTTTGGGATCAATCGTCGCTAACTCGCTGAGCATATATTTTGCCGTAAGTTTGTCCATCTCTAAATTCTTCGGCATTGATACCTCTATGACATTGTCTGTGATTTTTCCCTCATATACCATTTTGTCCGCACTCTGCAGTGAAAATTCCAAAAAGTAGTTATCCAACCCTTCGAAAGGCTCTTTGGTACATCCGGAAAAAAGCAAAGTGCCTATAATGACAGCCCCAAAACTCTGTTTTATTGTTTTCATCTTTTTATTCTGTTTTTTATTGTTTTACGTAGTGTCCGGCCTGTAAATCTTGAAAAGTCGGATTATAGCCGTTATTGGCAATACTGAAATTCCTGTTCCAAATCTCTTTTGTTATTGAGCCGTTGGTGATTGCTTTTTTTAAGAATGAGTAATCATTAAAATTACTGATATTTTTAAGTGTCAGAAATTCAATTTTTTCAAGAGAAGATAGCCCATTCAGATGGGTCAACTTCTCGTTTTTATCTTTCCAGTCACTTATTGATAGGGTATTTATCTCTTGCAGCATCGGACATTCGATTGTTTTCAAAGAGAACATTTGAACGCAATTGAGTTTATTTAACTTAGTTAGCTTTGCAAAAGATATGCTTTCCCAATGTTTACTATTTCTATCCTCTCTAATCCATAATTCTTTGGCTTCTTTTAGGTCGGGAGCCGAAAAACTTTTCAGATTCATACTGTTTTTGATAAATATTGAACCCGATTCCAATCCCGTTAAAACCCAATCTTGAGGCTCTGACAGGATTAGGTTACTGATTTCAATTTTTTGTTCTACCTCTTTTAAACCGGATATCCGGATCGGTTTTTTACGAGGAGCATTCGTGTCCCCTCCAACGTATAACTCTTTCATTACCTCCGGCACAATAATCTCTTCCAAGTTGTTGCACTGATCCAACAGAACTTGTTCCACGCCCGTTTTGCTGACATCCACAACTCCTTCGCAAAGCACGAAAGTCATTGAGAGTTCAGAGAGATTAGTCAGGTTTCTAAAAATCGGTGATATGTCTTTTAGTGATGGGAGGTTGTTAGTAATCAATTTACCGTCAATACTGTTGATGTTAGCCATATCTTCAACAGAAGTTATTGGTATGGAACGGAGTTCCAAATTTCCCTTTACTGTTTTTAAGTTTTTGAGAGATATATTTTTAAGATTATTATTGTTGACGATAAACAGGTCACCCGTTTCTGTTAATGAGGGAAAGAGGGCTGAAGTGATTTTTGAATTATTGATGTTCAGGTTGCCTCCTACCCGGGTTAAATTATTCAACTTTAACCCAACCAGCTCGGGCCCTTTAATGATTAAATCTCCGCGAATTTCCTTCAATTTCGAGAGGTCCAAGGTTGTGAGCGATGGCACTTCCTGCAAAATAATGGAGTTGAGTGTCTCTTCCAGCTCTCTTAGTTTTAAAATGCCGAGGGAGCTGCCGCTTATCTTTATATCTCCTCCTCGCTTAAGTATCGGCAACTGTAAATCCGTGAGCTTGTTGGAGGAGATGAACAGCTTACTGTCTACTGTCTCCAGCATGGGTAGAACTATTTGTTTTACACTGTGGCTGTTCACAAAGAGGTCCTGTCCAACCTTTTTTAAATTCTTTAACGTGATATCCGAAAGATACTTATTCGCATTAACGATAATAGACCCGGTCTCCTCAAGGTTTCTCAGCCCCGAGAGGTCTTTTCCTTTGTATGTGGAATTGATAATCAGCTTATATCCTACCTTTGTCACGTACGTTAACGCGTCTATATTACTGATGGAGTCCGTTCCCGTTTCATTTCCAATAATCAGATCACCCTCTACGGCTGTGATGTTTTTTTCGGCGAATGCTTTCACGTCGCCGTCGGTTGCCAATAAAACGGTTCCCTCCGCTTGCCCGAGTTGCCTCTTGATATGAATCACATAGATTCGTTTCACGCCGTTGTATGAAAAGACGTTGAACACCTGCTCATCGTTCCAGTTGGTTATTTTTTCGGGTTCGGGAAGGATAGTGGCATTTTCACTGAGAGTGTATGCGACTTTGGCGTTGTTCAGATCGGTCTCCACCGGCAGTGATATGATTATCTCACTGTTTTTCACCGCCCCTTTATACTCTTTCCCTCCGGTTGTTAAAGAGAAGGATAGCAAACGGTTATCCTCACCGTTAAAAGGGCTTTCGGTAGCACATGATAGGAGCATGACCGCAAAAAAACCCGCAAGTAATCCAATATATGTTTTTTTCATCTTCTGTTTTGTTTAAATTATTCTACTTGTATATCCACAAACTTGAATACCTCGGTGGAATTTTCACCCAACCAGCCGGCTTTCACGTTCAGCCCTGTTTGTACTTTAATAAAATCGATATATTCGAGATGAATCTTCTTTCCCTCGAAGGTAATGGCGTTGCTTATTTTAAAGTGGTTCGAGTTTGCCGCCGCCCCGTAGTTGATGTCGTCCGTAAGGCGGTCGATGGGACTGAAATTATCTGCATATCCCCAATCGAACTCCTTGTTAACCCAATAAGTGCCTTGCCCCGATTCATCTTCCGTTCTCGCTTCTAGTCGGGTTCCCCGCAGCGTATATGTATTCTCCTTTACCCAGTTGGGGTAATAGAACGGTTGTTGGTGAAATCCCAACCAATCCACTTCACCTTTTCCTCCCAGATTGTCTATCCACAAGGTGTTGGATTTTGGAATGGCAGGACGAAAGTAAGTCGCCTCGTAATCTTGGATTGTTCCCGGTTTGCCGGTCTCGCTCCCTTTCAGCTCATACCAGTTGTCGTCGGGCAAACCGTTTCCGTTCTCATCCTGCATCACCCACACGATACCCGGCTCGGAACTTCCTTTAAAGGAGTTTCCCATAATAGCGAAATCATATCCCGCTGCAGTCGTGGTGCTGAGGTTGGATTGGCTCCTATTTTTGATGCTGTGGTCGAATCCAACCACAATATATCCTCCGAATCCCCCTAAGGAGACATACGCCTTCTGCGCTAAACGACCTTCCGCGTATTGGCAGGCCTCCTCCATGGTGTTTGCGGTGTACCCCTCGTTCACGAACTGTCCCGGTGCCGGAAGAAATTCATAAACCTTTGTGGAGTA
Organism: Proteiniphilum sp. UBA5463; assembly: GCF_002427225.1. Classification (NCBI taxonomy): domain Bacteria; kingdom Pseudomonadati; phylum Bacteroidota; class Bacteroidia; order Bacteroidales; family Dysgonomonadaceae; genus Proteiniphilum; species Proteiniphilum sp. UBA5463. The sequence goes on from NZ_DIQL01000063.1 coordinate 9,574, forward strand.
GGGTGAACTTCCCGGTTGGGCGGCCCGGAAATGTTGCTCCGGATTTACCGTGTTCACAACGATGGAGGCTTCGCCTTTTTTTCCGCCCTTTGTGGCGACCACTTTTATATTTGTTTTCCCAAGCGCCGAAGGCTTATAGACATATTTGTCAGAAGTTTGTGTTGGGTCTTCTTTCCCATTCACAAACCACTTGAATGTGACATTTTTGGTGCTCGACATATCAGGAATGAGCCGAATGGCTCTTCCCAACGATGCCGACTGTTCGGGATAAGCGAACGATAGGCTTAACGGCACCTCTTTAACCACCAATATCTGTATGAGGTATTCATCATCACCGTCATCATTCTCAGCTTTGAGAATGATGAAAAAGTTTCCCTCTTGTTGTGAGCTGAAGGCATATTCATCAGCCGTGGAAACCTCTTCCCCATCTATCTCCCAGCTTAACTTCAAGCCCTCTTTGTTGGCAATCTCCGGCTTGAAAACGTACTCTTCGCCTGTTTCCAAGATAAACCCGTCACCCGTTTCGTCCAAAGAAATGATGGGTGGAATCAAATCAGTAACTTCAACTTTCACCTCTATTTGCGCTGTCCCGTGTTCGGTGACGGTTTTAAATTTAAGGTAATACTCTCCCGTCTCTCTCTCTTTAAACAGGATATTTTTTTCTGTTCCTATTATTTTGCCATTAAGAGACCACGAATAAACCGTTCTCTCATCAACATTCTCCACTTTGGGCTCAATAAGCACGCTGCGGTTCGGTTTAACGGTAAACGTTGTTTTCTCCATTTCAATTGTTGGCGGAACAACGGTCTCTATATCGTGACATGACGTGAATGCCGCTATCAATACCGTAACCCCGATTAAAAAATAACTTCGTCTTTTCATGTTTTACATAAATTAATGATTATTAAATCTTTGTTCTATTCGAATAAAAAGGCAAAATGCCCGGGAATGTCTCCGGTATCCACTTTCCATTTCAACTTGCCGAATTTGTTGTAGCACAAAAGGGTTCCCGGCGTGACATAATCAATGGCATCGGTCACATAGATGTCTTTGGTAACGGGATTCACCTTCACTCCGTAGGGAATGACAATATCCTTGTCTGTGCCGTCTTTAATAAAGTTTCTCGACACTATTTCCTTGGTTTTTATATTCAATATACCGTAGGTAATGGTGTTTTTTTGAGTGTTGTGGCTCCACTCCACGGCATAGATGTAAGCCGAGTCTCCCACTATATCCAAGTTGCTGACCGCCATCTCGATGGTTTGAGTCACCTCCTCTCTGTCTAAGTCGATCACAAACAGCTTTGACGGTTCATTGTAGTAATCGCCCCTGCTGCTTACTATCAACTCATGGTAAGGGGTTTTTCGCAGGCGGTGCAAGTTGATGCCCACATCTATCTTTTTCTCTTCTTTAAATGTCTCCAAATCGATAACCGATACCGTGCGGTCGTAATTGGGAAACATATACCCTCCCGAGTTGGCAACGTATATCTTGTTGTTTGCGATTACTAACTCTTCGGGCTGGTAGCCTACATTTACCGTACGTAGCACCTCAAGTGTTGCGGTATCTATTTCGGCGACATAGCCCACGCGGGCGTTTTGGTCGAATTTTACCGGAGCCACGTAGGACGAGGCATACGCTTTTCCGTTGTGGAATTTAATATAGCGCACATTGGGTATTTCGATTTTACCGATATGTTTGGCGGTTTTGGCCTCCATCACTTCAATGTAATTGGATACATTGATGACCGCATACAGCTTGCTTCCATAAATTTGGATGTCGTTTCCCACATCCCCTAATTCTTTAACAATAAAGGGATTTGCCTCGGCATATATATTTCTGTGGTATATACCCGTTGCGAAGTCGAAATAATCGAGGCTAGCTTTGTTACTACCCATGTTTCCCTCGTTTAAGAGGTAAAAACCCTTTAAATTTCCCGTATTCTCTTCACCTAGGCTTGTTTGGGTTTGTGAAGAGTGGAGGATCTCATACTCTTCCCTGCATCCAAGAAGAATCAGCATGAGACTGATAAGTATGAATTTTTTTCTAGCCATATCCGCTTATATCATAAAAGTTACAGTTAGACGATAATTTCTTCCCGGCATCGGGTAATTGAGCACCACATCGTAGTGTTGATTCAACAGGTTGTTAATATCCAAAGCAGCCCGTAAACCTATTCTGCGGCAAACGGCGGAAAAATCTTTCCTGATACTTATATCACTTGTGTACCACGGTTGCATGTGGCTGTTTACATCGTTGTACTTGGCATTGTATCTCTCTCCGGTGTATATAAAACTGTAATTCACTCCCCAGTTTTTGTAGTCAGCCGAAAAGATGATTGAACCGCTATGGCGCGGGATATACACAATTTGGTGTTTATAGTTTTTCGCTTTTTCATCGGTTATGTCCAACGCCTGTTGATAAGTGTAATTCAGTCTCAAGGAGGCAAACAGCTCATTGATGGGTTCCACAGTCGTGTTTGTGTTTATCTCCATCCCTTTTATTTGCACTTTCCCTAAATTCAGCATCATCCAACGAAACATGTTACCTGCGGGAACAGCCACAATTTTATCGTCTATCTCATTATAATACACATCGGTTTGCAGATAGATCGTTTTAAAAACGGACTCTTTAGGCGATACGGTATAATTGAGACCAATGTTATATTGGGTGGCGTACTCGGGATTTAATACCGAATTTCCGATAAAGGTGTAATACAAGTCGTTAAAAGTGGGTATCCTGAATATTTTTTTATAGAAGCTTTGCAGGTATAATTGGTGCTGCTTGAATGGCTTAATGGAGAGGATAACCGCCGGAGTGTAGATGTCCTTTTTGGGAGCGGCTTTGTTCATCTTCACCTTCTCGCGGACAAATGTTCCGAGCAGGCTTGCCTGGAGGGTGAGCCTATCAAAAGAGAACTCTCCCGCGGCGGCGGTTAAGATTGTGTGACGCGTGGGGTTGGCGAAATTAACCAAGTTTGCCTTCATCTTATTCAATTGATAGTCGGCGGAGAGATTGAAGCGCAGCCATCTGGCAATTACGAACTTGTTGGCCGAGGAGATATAAAAATCGTGCTGCAGGTATTTATTGTCCACATATAACGGGCTTGTCCACTCGTTGTCAATATAACGCGTATAGTCGTTGGCATATTTCGCGTTTAATTTTAGACTGTATATGTTGTTGAACTTTTTCCTGAATTTGCTTTGAATGAAAAAGTTTTCATCGTGCAAGCGTTGCCCGTGTTCAAAAACATTCTTCACGATAGGACCGGGCAACCCTCTGTGCGATTTGTAAAAATAGCCGTGCAGATCCCATTCGCCATCGTTCAATGCTTTGTAAAGGGAGCTCTCTAATCGGCAGGCTTTGATGTCACCGTTTTTTCGGATGGCTACGGTATCGTATGCCACTGTCTTGTCTTCAAACACTCTTTTGTAACGAAAAGGATACTTCCCGTGTGAATAAATCCATTCGGCATTAAAGTTAAAGGCATAATCGGCAGGCAGTTTTTGTTCTATCAAGAGCGAGGGGTTGACAAGTCCGAACGACCCTGTTTTGAACGTGAAACGCGCATGGGTTCTCTTTCCCCTATCGAATGTGGGGCGTTTGGTCTGTAAATAGATCGTTCCCGCCGACCCGAAGTCTTTGGCAGGTTGAAAAATATCGCTCTTTTGTCCATTATACAAAGTGACTTGTTCTATATTATCCAATGAGAATTTACCCAAGTCTATTTGTCCGTTTTGTGCGTTCCCCAACTGAATCCCATCATAGAAAACGCCCATGTGGTTCGTACCCATACTGCGGATATTCACGGTTTTTAATCCCCCCAATCCTCCATAGTCTTTGATCTGCACGCCGGAAAAGTAGCGGATGGCATCGGCCACGGAAAAACTGCTTAGCTTTTTCAACTCCTTGCCCGATAGTTTTTGGCCGGGTATCACCTCTTTGGGAGCATCAGCCGTAACCACCACTTCGGGTAAGTGATGCAAACTGTCGAGTTTATTTTGAGCGAACGTTTTCCCTGCCGCAACCTGAAAACAGATTGCAGCAAAAAGAGTGGTTTTATTACATATATTCATCTTACCGAAAATTTAGCTTTCGGAAAGTGAGGTTTGGAAGTAGAGTTAACACACAATTGAAGTGTTCTTGTAAACAGAGTGACCCAAATAAAGAAAAACGGCTGTAACGCATGTTTGTTCTTCAAGCTCCAATCCCCGAAAGCTATTAAACGTCAATGAATTTGGCAGGTCTTCTGACTTACTCCCGTGTCTGAACGCCTTCCCATCCCCAGGGGGACAGTGGCAATTGAGGTATTTGTTCGGCACGTAAGCGGAGCTTACAGCAGCGGGTCTGTTCAGGATTTTCACCTGATTCCCTTTTCATTGTTCACTTCGAAGCCGTGTGAAGTGAGCAATACCAAAATTCTATGCAAAGTTAAAATTATATTTTTACATACGAAAAGGTTTAAGGTAAGATTTCCAGAAAATATATGGCACCTTTTTGACAGTCTTTTTGATTATCATTAAAATATTTTATCAGGTATTTAATGATAACAGTCCGGTAAAATAGTGCCGAGAAGCCATGTAATCCATTAATTAGCAGCTAAATAGATCTATCCAAAACTCAGTAGTACTTTTTACTATTGCCGCCTGCCTGGCTAAGGCACGTATAACATGCAATAGTTCAAGGCAGAGGAAGAGGAAGAGGAAGAGGAAGATCCATAATACCTTAAAATCCCTCTATCACTCCCGTATAAAAACCCTTAAGACACCTGTTATCATTAAGAGCCAGAGAATATTTAAGGTTACAGGTGCCAGCCCCGTCAAGAATGCGGATCTTAACATTTCCACTCTGGAAACCGTTTCTGCTTGAACGATTACCTGTATATAGGATATTGTCTGCTTTTCCCTTCACACTCCACTCACCTTTAGATAAAGGTATAGTGAAAAGGGTGTCTTTCATTGTTTCGGGAAAGGACAGTTCTATAAAAAAATTACTTTCGGACGAGTCGCCATTTGAATACAAATAAAATATAAACGAACCGTCGGATCTGATTGATTTTGAATTTCTGATAGGAATTTTCTGATCACCCAGAGTGAAATAATTATTGTTGCTTATTCCCATCTCTTCACCCAATTGGTCGCATGCTGTTACAAGCACTAAAAGGGCAGTCAATAATGTGCAAACAATTTTTTTCATAATTTAATTGCTTTTTTGTTTGTATGATAATTGTTTTTCAGTTTGCTACGTAATATTTTGAACATTTAATATAAATCAAACTCACGGAAGTAGTTTATTACAGAAAAATGCAATAAATGAATTTTGATATTCAATGTATTATAAATATAATGA
>NZ_DIQL01000003.1:0-29631 GCF_002427225.1 Proteiniphilum sp. UBA5463
ATGGCGCCGATGGTACTGCACAATTATGTGGGAGAGTAGGTAGCCGCCGTCCTTTACAAAGCCCTCAGGAGTTATCCTGGGGGCTTTTTTTAATTTTTCTAGTCCTGTTATTTAACTCATTTTGTCGATAGAATCTGCACGTTTGTCTATTTCATTTGTTATCGAGACAACATTTGGTTATTTTTGTTGCCACTCATATGGCAGATTTACAATATCAATCGGTCGTTTGTCAATTTAGCAGGAATACAATATCAGGTGTACAGGGAGGATGGAACAGCCGCTGTTCAATTTTTTCCGGACGACTTTTTAATAACAGAAATTTTTTTCAATCCTTAGTCAAAAATGTATCAAATTAGGATACTTTTGAAAAATTAAAGATGAGCATTTCAATACGGTCTCTAAATAAGATTTACCCGAATGGAAAACAGGCACTGAATAACATCAACATGGAGATTCCAACAGGTATGTTCGGCCTGCTGGGGCCCAACGGAGCAGGTAAATCCACATTGATGCGAATCCTCGTGGCTCTTATGGAACCTACTTCGGGTAAACACTGGGGGCTCATTGATCTCCAGGCCCCACGCCGTTACCGATAAACTTTGCCTACTGAACGGTTCCCCTTTAGGAAACAGATGCATATACCCGTCGAAAACATATCCGCATAACCAGTACTGATTTACTGGCGATGTAATAATGCATGTGTCAGGATTGTGTACACTTGACTATTTGTTGCAACTTTTCAAGTCTTGACAGAGCCTCTTTCTGAGGAAGTTTGTTCATAGGAATATAGTAGTTAAAAGATCAAATATGTTGCTTTCCACTAACATGCGGATATTTTCAATATGTGAAATGCGGGGAGAGGGGTAGGCTTTTAATTATTCCAAATTTCCCATGCTGCCAGAGCCTGAAGCTCCAACATCTCTTTACCGTTTTTAATAACTGCCCCCTGCTCTTTCCCCTTTTTTAGGAAAAGTGTCGTTTCAGGGTTATAAACCAGGTCATAAAGTAGATGACCGGTTGTAAGATACTGATATGGAATATCGGGACAGTTGTCTACATCCGGGAAAGTACCTACAGGTGAAGCATTCACAATAAGTTTATGGTCCAATATAATGGCGGATGTAAGTTCGTTGTATGTGAGCCTGTTATCACCTTTAGAACGAGAGACATATGTCCAATCGATGTTCAAGTCTTTAAGAGCTTGCGCAACAGCCTTTGACGCACCTCCCGTACCCAGAATCAATGCTTTTCTGTGAACATCTGCCTTCAATATAGGGTTAAGAGAGTTTTTAAATCCGGTATAGTCGGTATTGTAACCTGTAAGCTTGTAGTAATACATGTCTCCGGGCTTTCTCTCAATCCTGATCACGTTTACAGCTCCAATTCTTTCTGCTTCGGGGGAGATATCGTGCAAAAATGGAATCACTTTTTCTTTGTAGGGAATTGTAACATTCAGACCCTTCAGATGCTGATTAAAAAGTATAACTCGACGAATATCCAAGATATCCTCCAGTTCGAAATTCAGGTATTCAGCATCAATATTCTCCCGCATGAACTTCTCAGTGAAGAATTTTGCCGAGAAAGAGTGTTTAAGCGGAAAACCAATCAGTCCGTAAGTATCCATTATTTCAAATTATAAAACCGGTTTCTCTGCAATGTATAATGTTGTAATACCAAGCGTATATCGTCTTAAGCGTATGTTTGTAAACCCGTTTTTCTTCAGGATAAGCATCATTTCTCTTCCCTGTGGAAAAGCTGCAATAGACTCGGGAAGATATTCATATGCCCTCTGTTCGGTTGCGAGGATACCTGACAAAACAGGCATTACATATTTGGTATAAGCAGAATAGAGCTGTTTCATCGGTGTTTTGCCGGGTGTTGTAAGTTCAATAAATAGAAATACCCCTCCCGGCTTCAAAACACGAAGCACCTCTTTGAAACTTTTGTCTATATCTTCGAAGTTACGTACCCCAAATGCTATGGTGGAAGCATCGAAGCTGTTATCAGGAAAGTTCATCTCTGCGCAATCCTGTTTTTCGAAAGTTATGATATCGTCAAGTCCTCCTGCTTTCACTTTGCGGCGGCCAATCGACATCATCCCTTCTGAGATATCAACAGCCATGATCTTTTCAGGTTTCAGGATCTTCTGTGCCAGAATAGCGAAATCACCGGTGCCAGTAGCAATGTCCAGTATCTGATGGTGAGGGTATTTTTTCAACACCTTAAGGGCATCACTGCGCCAGTAATTATCAATACCCAGTGATAGTGCACCATTAAGCTTATCATATCCCGGAGCAATTTCATTGAACATGTGAATAATCTGCTCTTTCTTTGGCTTATCGGGATGGTAAGGATTTACCCTTTCTACTTTATAACTCATTTTTCAGGTTTAGTGACTTTTTTACTTTTAGTTGTCAGTGGGTTAAATATTCAGTAATATTATTCTCAATGCGTTTTTCCAGAGCTTTCGCATCTGCTTTCACAAATTTCTTTCCCACAATTTTTTCGTACAATTCAATATATCTTTCCGAAACGCTGTTGCAATATTCATCTGTCATTTCGGGAATTTTTTGTCCGGGTTGCCCCTGAAATCCGTTATCCATAAGCCATTTGCGTACAAACTCTTTCGATAGCTGCCTTTGCTCTTCTCCCTTATCGAAACGCTCTTTATACCCTTCGCTGTAGAAATAGCGTGACGAGTCGGGTGTGTGAATCTCATCTATCAAGTATATTTTACCATCTTTTTTGCCAAACTCGTATTTGGTGTCCACCAGAATAAGCCCCTTTTCAGCAGCCATTTCAGTCCCTCTTTTGAACAGTGCATACGTGTATTCTTCCAGCTGTTCGTAATCTTCCCTGCTTACCAGCCCCTGGGCTAGAATCTCCTCTTTCGAGATGTTTTCATCATGCCCTTCATCTGCTTTAGTGGTAGGAGTGATAACAGGTGATTCAAACTTCTGATTTTCCCGCAATCCATCAGGTAACGAAAGCCCGCAAATGGAACGTACCCCTTTCTTGTATTCGCGCCATGCACTTCCCGTGATGTAGCCGCGGATAACCATTTCTACCTTAAACGGTTCACAACGTATTCCTGCTGTAACCATCGGATCGGGAGAGGCAGTTTTCCAGTTGGGTACAATATCGGAAGTGGCATCGAGAAAGTCGGCTGCTATCTGGTTTAGTACCTGCCCCTTATATGGGATTCCCTTTGGTAATACCACATCGAATGCTGAAATGCGGTCGGTGGTAATCATTACCAGCGTGTCGCTTCCAATGCTGTATACGTCGCGTACTTTTCCATAATAAACACCTGATTGTCCCGGGAAATTATAATTTGTTTTTGTTAACGTATTCATCTTCTCTTTATGATTTTATTTGTTTGTAGTTTATCTTGTATCCTCCGCATTTATGTTGCTGGTATTATGACTTTTGTCTGCTCTTGAGCGTACTAACGCATCTTCTTTCTCATACGCCTCAACTATTCTCTGTACAATCTTATGACGCACAATATCTTTTTTATTGAATTCAACCGTGGCGATGCCTTTGATACCATACAGCACCTTCATTGCGTGAATTAGTCCCGACTGTTGCGAACTTGGCAGGTCTATTTGTGTGATGTCACCTGTTACAATCATTTTCGCGTTTAACCCAAGGCGGGTAAGGAACATTTTTATCTGTGGCTTCGTGGTGTTCTGTGCTTCATCAAGTATAATAACCGCATCGTTGAGGGTACGCCCGCGCATAAAAGCCAGAGGTGCTATCTGAATTATTTTATTTTCGAGATACTCTTTCAGTTTTAAGGGGGGGATCATATCCTCAAGGGCATCATACAGTGGTTGAAGGTAAGGATCAATTTTCTCCTTCATGTCTCCCGGAAGAAACCCCAGTTTTTCGCCTGCTTCTACTGCCGGGCGGCTGAGTATGATCTTGCGTACCTGCTTTGTTTTCAATGCGCGTACAGCCAGGGCAATAGCCGTATAGGTCTTCCCCGATCCGGCAGGGCCAATTGCGAACACCATGTCGTTAAAGTCGAATACTTCAACCAGTTTTTTCTGGTTGAAGGTACGAGCTAATATAGGCTTTCCGTTAAGCCCGTGAATAATGAGGTTGTCCACATTCACCACCGAGGGCGCTTTACCCTTCACTATGTCAAGAATGTCTTCCTCTTTCAGCACATTCATTTCGTTGCTGAATTTCTCCAGCTCATGAATTTTTGCTCCGAACGCCATTAATTCCTCCTCTTCTCCAATTACCTTGATAACATTTCCTCTTGCTACTATTCTAAGTTTTGGGAACAGTGTTTTCAACAGCTGGATATTACTGTTGTTGATGCCGAAAAATACTACCGGGTCTACATTTTCAATGAGTATAATGCGTTCAATCATTCTTGAATTTATGTAAAATTAAGTATATATTGTCTATGTTTATTTTCGTGTCCTTCTATATAATTGATAAAAGCGTTGTTCACAAGACGATTGCCCCCTGGCGTGGGATAGTTGCCCGAGAAATACCAGTCGCCCCGATGGTTGGGGCACGCCTTGTGCAAATCTTCTATACGTTGAAAAACTATCTGGACCTTAGCCTTAATATCATTGGAAGTAAGCATACATGCAATCTTTTCAGAGATCTCCTCTTCAGTAAAAGGTGCGTAAATATCCTTCACGTAATTCACAATCTCTTCCTTACTCTTGTGGCTTTGAGCTACCGATTTTTCGTATGTTTCATCAATCACGTGGTGCATACCGCGTTCCTTAAGAAGCTCAATGGCCGACTTGAAAGCAATAAACTCGCTCATACGCGTCATGTCTATACCATAACAATCAGGATAGCGTATCTGAGGGGAAGATGATACAATAATAATCTTTTTGGGGTCAAGCCTGTCCAGTATTTTGATAATACTCTGTTTTAAAGTTGTTCCACGTACAATACTGTCATCGATAATAACCAGGTTGTCCAAACCTCTTTTCAAAGAGCCATAGGTAACATCGTATACATGAGCTGCAAGGTCGTTCCTGGTATTCCCCTGCGATATAAAAGTACGGAGCTTGATATCTTTGATGGCAACTTTTTCAGAACGGACTCGTTTGGAAAGAATCCGGTCAACTTCCTCTTTGGTAAGTGTACTGCCTTTTTCGAGAATGATGGCCGCTTTCTTGTGGTTGAAATGATCTTCCAGCCCTTGAAGCATCCCGAAGTATGCCACTTCAGCGGTATTGGGTATGAAAGAGAAAACTGTGTTGTCGAAATCGTCATCAATTGCTTTAATTATTTCCGGAACAAGCAGTTCACCCAGTTTTTTGCGTTCACGATAAATATCATAATCCGATCCGCGTGAAAAATATATACGTTCGAAAGAGCAAGGGGTTATTTTTTCTTTTTTCGGGAGGATCTGGTGAAGGCTGACGGTACCGTTTCGCTTCACAATAAATGCTTCTCCAGGCTGCAGTTCGTGCACATCGTCTTTCTTAAGATTAAAAGCAGTTTGAATAACCGGACGCTCCGAAGCTACCACAGCTACCTCACTATCGTGGTAATAAAATGCGGTGCGTATACCCCACGGGTCGCGAAGTGTAAACGCGTCTCCACTCCCAATTAATCCTGAAAGGGCGTAGCCGCCGTCCCAGTTTTTGGAGGCTCGCTTTAAAAGGAATGGGATGTCAAGTCTTTCTTCAATCAAATAACTTACCTCTTGTCCGTCGATATTGTTTTTTTCCAGATGATCGTATTGATATTGTACTTCTCGGTCTAGATAATGGCCTATCGATTCCAGTATGACGAAAGTATCGGCATAATCGCGAGGGTGTTGTCCCTCCGACAGGAGTTGTTGAAACATTTCGTCAACATTTGTCATGTTGAAATTTCCTGCAAGGGCAAGGCTTCTCGATGCCCAGTTGTTACGGCGTAACAGAGGGTGTACATAGGTGAGCCCTATTTTTCCTGATGTGCTATACCGAAGATGGCCTATAAACAGCTCCGAGGCAAACGGTACTACCTTTTTTACAAATTCAATATCGTTAAGCTGATCTGGTGTAAACTGCCTGAACGCGTCATGAACCTTTGAGAATATTTCAGAAATTGCGCCTGAGCCCAGTGCACGCTCTCTGAAAATATATTCACTTCCCGGGGTTGCCTCCAGCTTAACGGCGCCTAGCCCGGCACCTTCCTGGCCGCGGTTATGTTGCTTCTCCATAAGAAGGTAGAGTTTGTCCAGGCCATATTGCCATGTACCATACTTTTTGTAATAATATTCAAGCGGTTTGAGAAGCCGGATTACCGCGATACCGCATTCATGCTTAATGCTGTCAGTCATTTAGAGAGTTTATGTGCAATAATTACATTTTTGCCCTACAAAAGATTAAATGGAGACTATAAAGGCAGAAACCAGTTGATGCCGCCATTAGGGAGGCAATTGCTGCAGGCCATCAATCTCATTTCAATCAGATTTGAAAGGGAATACAAATTTAGCTTTATTTGTGGAGATTCAGGATATTTTGCACCCTTAATCTTATTAAAAATGTCAAAAGTTGGCTCCCCATTACCTGCAATTGAGCATGGATGCGGCTCAGGATCAAGAAAATGCAAGTGTGCATGCAACCGAAGGTGTTAGCAGGTTGCCGAAATTTAATCTGTTGGCGATGGGGAGAAATCGTTCGAGAGAGGTTATCTTTGCATATATTAGGAGGATAATCATGAATTGGAAACAGTTATTATCTGCAAAGAGATTTGGAATGGAGCATTATAAGGGTGCAAAAAAACATGAGCGCACAGAATTTCAACGAGATTATGACAGGCTGATCTTCTCTTCTCCCTTTCGGCGCTTGCAGAACAAAACGCAGGTTTTTCCGCTACCCGGTAGTGTGTTTGTGCATAACAGGTTGACACATAGTCTGGAAGTGTCCAGCGTGGGGCGTTCGCTGGGAGAAAATGTGGCGCGCGCACTGCGAGAAAAGTATCCACGATCGGCAGCACATTTCGAAGAAATTGGTTCGATTGTTTCTGCCGCTTGTTTGGCGCACGATTTAGGCAATCCGCCATTCGGGCACTCAGGGGAGAAGGCTATCTCCACATTTTTTTCTGAGGGGAGCGGGACTTATTTAAAAACACCGGTTGAGGAGGAGGGTGGGAGGTGGGCCGATTTTACCTTTTTCGAAGGTAATGCTAATGCTCTACGGTTGCTTATGCATCAGTTCAGGGGAAGAAGAAGAGGCGGTTTCGCGATGACATACGCCACACTGGGCTCAATAGTTAAATATCCATACTCATCTGAATTGAGCGGAGGAAAAAACAAGTTCGGTTTTTTCGCATCGGAAGAGGATGATTACAGGAATATTGCCGTTGACCTGGGTATAGACGTGCTGAACGGCAACCCGTTGAAGCTGGCACGTTATCCTCTGGTATATCTTGTGGAGGCTGCCGACGATATCTGTTACCAGGTAATGGATATAGAGGATGCCCACAAGCTGCATCTGGTATCTACTGAGAAAGCGATGGAGCTGATGCTCGGTTTTTTTGATGAAGAGGGCCGTCGCAAGCGCACCGCCACATTATCGTATGTAAGCGATGTAAATGAGCAGATTTCTTATCTGCGTGCAGGGGTGATCGGATTACTTGTGGAAGAATGTTCTGAAGTATTTACCGATAATGAAGAGATGATTCTCAACGGGGAGTTTACCGGTTCTCTTATCAAACATATTTCCCCTGTGGCTGTGAGTGCCTACAATAACTGTTCTGATTTTGCCTTTCATAAAATTTATCGTTCTAAAGATGTGCTTGATATTGAACTTGCAGGATATCGTATAATAGGTTTTTTACTTGATGTTTTCACCAATGCTATCCAAAATAAAGATCATGCCTATTCAAAGCTACTTTTGGACAGAATTCCCGATCAGTATGAAACCAATTCACCAAGCATGTACGGGAAAATTCAATCAGTTATTGATTACATATCGGGTATGACAGATGTTTATGCATTGGATCTGTATCGCAAAATCACAGGCATGGGTTTGCCCGATATCTGATTATATACTTCCAATTTGATAATAAAAAATATTTTTTGATTTTTTATTGAAATTATTTGGTAGGTTTTAATTTCTTTTTTATATTTGTAACGTGGTTTTTTCATAATAGTATTAGATTTAAGGTTAACATGTTTGGCAGAATGTCGAGAGACATTCTGTCAATTCGTTTTAAACGTTTTTTGTTGCGGTATTTTTATAAGTAATACTTTATGAAACAAATGAATATAGGGATTATTCAAGAAGTATTCATGCTGAATTACAATTCATGACAGAAGAAACAAAATAAAGTCTAATTTATTTTAAATCCAGTCTAATCTTTTTTACTTTTGTGGTATAATTGTTTGCTTATGCAAAAAAGATACATTATTCTAACTGTCGCTTTTTTTTCTATACTGCTTACCCGGTGTAATTCAGGGGACAAGGAGCTAAACAGGAAATTATCGGAAATGGCAGCCTCTATCAATGAATCAGCCCCTGTCATGCTTGATGGCTACACGCGATTCGAAGAAGCATCGGTATCGTCAGATAACGTCTTCAGATATCGATATACGGTGTTAAATACAACCAACCCGGACTCTCTTGTAGAGAGTGGAGCGGTGGCACTTGTTGAAAATATTAAAAAAGAGTTTTCCGGGAATCCCGATCTGCTCATTTTTAAGGAGAACAAAGTAGTGATAGAATATATGTATAACGATGAAAACAACAGAAACATCAACTTGATACGAATAACACCCGATGATTACCAATAAAATAAGAAGCTATGAACCACTATTTCTACATTGACGCTGCGGGAAAGCAAAAAGGGACTTTCTCTCCTGAGGAGCTCGGACAAGAGAGTATAAAAAGAGACACCCTTGTATGGACACAAGGAATGGAGCAATGGAAACGTGCTGAAGAGGTTGACGAGCTGCAGTATCTTTTTTACGGTACATACAGTACACCTCAACCAACTAATGCGCCTCACCCTTCATCTTATGGGCAGGCTAGTGCTGTACCTGGGTACCGTGAGCAGCCCGTCATGCCCAAATCGTGGCTTGTGGAGTCTATTCTTGTGACTATCTTGCCATTTATGCTGTGCAGCAGCTTCCTGAGCCTTCTCGGAATCATCGGTATAGTATATGCGTCTCAGGTTGAATCCTTCTACAACAGAGGAGACTATGCCGCAGCAGCTGAGGCTTCGCGGTCTGCTGGCAAATGGACCAAAATTGCCATGTGGATAGCAATAGGATGGATACTGTTGATAATAATCTCAATAACTCTTTTTATGGTGTTTATTGGATCTTTTGCTGCTATACCAGGACTAAGCGATTTGATAAATACTTAAAAATGGAAAAAGCCTCATATTCATCTAAGGCAGCATCTCAACGCAATTTGATAAATACTTAATCTATGGAAAAAAATTATAATATGGAAGATCAAAATTTCACACAGCCACCTATTCCGCCACAGCAAGAGAATCATGCAGATAACATTCCTCCTTTAAAACCGGGTAACTGGCTATGGCAGTCTATTTTAGCTACAATATTCTGCTGCATACCATTTGGAATTGTTGGAATTGTTTATGCAGCCAAGGTCGATTCGTTATATTTCAACGGAATGTATGCCAAATCGGAAAGGGCTGCTCAAAAAGCTAAGATGTGGACACTTATAGCTTTTGGTACAGGATTATTGTATCTGATTATTTGGATAATTCTTTTATCTACAGGTAATTTACCTTCATACATGGAAAATATTATTGAGAACAATGCAAGCGGCTACAATTTTTAAGCACGTCTTGCTGAAGCAGTGAAAAAAAACAAGGGATTAGCAATTGGTGCTGCCATAGGTTTTCTTCTTATGGTAGCTCTTTTTGTGTTTTATCGCTTCGATCCATCGGTGAAGCCGTTTTTCCCGAAATGTCCTTTCCTTCTCGCAACCGGTTACGAATGCCCGGGGTGTGGCTCACAAAGGGCTATTCACAGCTTGCTGCATCTTGATATCAGAACTGCATTCAGACAGAATGCTTTTATGGTGCTTGCACTGCCTTATATCATTCTGGGCATTTATCTGGAGTATTTAGGAGGGAAAGAGCAATACCCGAAGATCGAAAAATTCTTTTTTGGCAGATGGGCGGCTGTGGTACTGTTGGTTGTAATTTTTGCCTATTGGATCTTGAGAAATCTGTTTTAAATCAGTGTTTTCTCAAAATATTAATCTCTTGCCGTTCAAGTAAAGATATTGGAGTTCAGCTACATTATCAGCAACAATATCTGCTTAAGATTTTCTAGCTTTAGATACGGTTCGGAATGCAATGTCTATGGTTTCAACTCCGCTATATTTAATGTCGTAACTTCTCCTTCAGGAAACGTCCGGTGTACGATTGATCACATTTTGCTATCTGCTCAGGTGTACCCTCGCACACAATGTATCCTCCGGCTTTGCCACCTTCGGGACCCATGTCAATTATGTAATCGGCGCACTTTACAACCTCCATGTTGTGCTCAATAATGATTACCGTATGTCCGCGTTCGATAAGCGCATTGAAAGCTTTAAGCAGTGTCTTTATATCGTGGAAGTGCAGGCCGGTAGTAGGTTCGTCGAAAATAAAAATAGTGGGCTGCGTTTTTTCTTCCCCCAGATAATATGCCAGTTTTACACGCTGATTTTCACCGCCCGAGAGAGTTGATGATGATTGTCCCAGTTTCAGGTATCCTAATCCCACATCTTGTAAAGGCTGAATTTTTTTAACAATTTTCTTCTCTGCAGCACCTTTCTGCATTCCAAAAAATTCAATGGCACTGTCTATTGTCATTTCTAGCACATCATAGATTGTAACCCCTTTGTATTCAACCTCCAATACCTCGGGTGAGTATCGTTTGCCATGACACGATTCGCACTCCAGCCTGATATCAGCCATGAATTGCATCTCAACAGTAATGGAGCCTTCTCCCTTGCACTCTTCGCAACGGCCTCCTTCCACATTAAAGGAGAAGTAAGCAGGAGAGAAATCCATCTGCCTGGCAAGGGGTTGTGCCGAGAACAGCTTTCTTATTTCGTCAAATGCCTTAAGGTAAGTTACGGGATTGGAACGTGATGATTTTCCAATTGGGTTCTGATCAACATATTCCACTCCTTTCATTAACTTTATATCCCCTGTAATATCGCTGAAATCTGCACGTTCCAGTGCAGTGCCTTTGTAATGAAATTGTAATGCTTTGAAAAAGATTTCGTTTACAAGCGACGATTTCCCGGAGCCGCTTACGCCAGTTACCACGGTCATTACATTAAGCGGAAACTTCACATCGATATTCTTCAGGTTGTTCTGGCGTGCCCCTTTAACTTCAATGTAGTTGTTCCATTTGCGACGTATTTCAGGGATCTCTATCTGCTCTTCACCTGTAAGGTATTTTACGGTATAGCTGTCACTGTTGTTGTCCAGCTCGGACATATACCCCTGGTACATGACTTCACCTCCCAGACGGCCTGCCATGGGACCGATATCAATAATATAGTCTGCTTCACGTATTATCTCTTCATCGTGTTCAACAACAACTACGGTATTGCCTATTTGCTGTAATTCACGAAGTACCTTTATTAACAGGTGAGTGTCTCTTGAATGCAGCCCGATGCTGGGTTCATCCAGTATATATAGCGAACCCACCAGGCTGCTTCCCAGGGAAGATGCCAGGTTGATGCGCTGACTTTCACCTCCTGACAGGGTGTTCGAGAGCCGGTTTAGAGTTAGATAACCAAGCCCCACATCAATAAGAAACCGTAAACGGTTGTTTATCTCTGTCAACAGCCTTTCAGAAATAGCAGCATCAGTTTCATCCAACTGCAGATGTTCGAAAAACAGTTTTAATTCAGTTACCGGCATCATCACCAGCTCGGCAATAGATTTACCGCCTATTTTCACATAAAGTGCTTCCTGTTTAAGCCGTGTGCCTTTGCAAAGGGTACAATCGGTCTTGCCGCGATATCTGGCCAGCATAACCCGGTATTGGATCTTATACAGGTTTTTTTCGAGCATACCAAAGAAGTCGTTGATTCCGTAAATATCTTGTTCATGCCGGCCATTCCATAGTATATCTTTTTCTTCTTCCGACAGATCATAATAGGCGCGGTGGATAGGAAAATCAACTTTATAAGCATTGTAGGTAAATTCTTTTCTCCATTCGCTCATTTTTTCACCTCTCCAACACTGTACACACTCTTCCTGAACTGAGAGGCTTTTATCCGGTATCACCAAGCTTTCATCAATTCCAACTATTTTGCCGAATCCTTCGCATCTGGGACAGGCGCCGGCGGGGCTGTTGAAATTGAACATCAGATCTGAAGGCTCTTCAAAAGTGATGCCGTCGGCCTCGAAACGGTTGGAGAAAGTGAACGATTCAATTCCTTTTTCACCCCAGAAGCGGACAATACATTCGCCGTTACCCTCAAGGAAAGCGGTTTCAACAGAATCGGACAGACGATTGACAGCAGCTTTATCGGGAGAACAGGATAGGCGGTCGATTACCAGCATAACCTCATTTTCGGGAGGAAGTTTTTTCTGTTCCAGTAACTCGTCAATCCGGTAAAACTGTTCTCCCACATCAACACGGGTAAAACCTTCTTTCATAAGTATTTCCAACTGCTCACGCAGGCTTCGGCCGTTTCTCAACTGTATATACGACAATACCGCCATTCGTGTCCCGGCACGGTATTCTTGCATTTTCTGCACCACATCATGTACATAATGTCTTTTTACCTCTCTGCCCGAAACTGGAGAGATAGTTTTTCCTGCCCGGGCATACAATAGACGCAAATATTCATAAATTTCGGTGGAAGTGCCAACCGTGGAGCGCGGATTGCGTGAAGTCGTTTTCTGTTCGATGGCAATAGCGGGAGGAATACCATGTATATAGTCACATTCGGGTTTGTTCATGCGACCCAGAAATTGACGTGCGTAGGCTGAGAGGCTTTCTACATAGCGCCTTTGACCTTCTGCATAAAGCGTATCGAATGCCAATGAAGATTTACCGGAGCCGGAAAGACCGGTAATTACAGTGAAAGTGTTTCTGGGGATAACCACGTCGATGTTTTTGAGGTTATTGACGCGCGCACCTTTTATTTCGATTTGTTTCGGATTACTCATAATTTGTGACACATAACCTGCAAAGGTAATCACTTTAGAAACGCCAAAAAAGGAAGCAGGCACCAAAAAAATCAAAAAAAATAATTATTTTTGTTCCTGAATATGGAGATCTCCTTACCGGAATCAGTTTCCCAAACCTCAAAAATTTACCCAATGGATTCTTTACTTTCCAAATTACAACTTGAGTTTGCCTTACCGTTTTCAAATCCGGTATTGATATTCGCACTGCTTTTGTCGATTGTTCTTTTGTCTCCCATACTACTTAAACGAATTAATGTGCCAAGCATTATCGGTTTGATTGTTGCAGGTGTAATTATCGGCCCTCATGGGCTTAACTGGATTGATAATACTCATGCCGGAGTTGAGATGTTCTCTACCATAGGGTTGCTTTATATTATGTTCATTGTAGGCCTGGAGCTTGATCTCGGTGAGTTTTTGCTCAATAAAAACAAAAGTTTCGCTTTTGGCTTTTACACCTTTGTTATTCCATTACTTGTAGGTTATCCTGTTTGTCATTACCTGCTTGGTTACGATGCCGAAGCAAGTTTCCTTATAGCAAGCATGTTTTCTACACATACGTTGGTGGCCTATCCTATTGTAAGCCGTATGGGGATTTCACGCAATCAGGCGGTAGCAATCACGGTTGGAGGTACTATTTTCACAGATACGGGTGTGCTTATTATACTCGCAATAATTTTATCAAACAGCAACGGAGGGTTTAATTCCACTTTCTTAGTGAATTTGCTGTTCTCGCTGCTTCTCTTCTCCCTGATTATTTTTCTTATTCTGCCACGTATTGCCAAGTGGTTTTTTAAGAGAGCCACATCGGAAAAATATACTACATTTATCTTTGTGCTGTTCGCGGTATTTTCTGCCGGTTTCCTTGTTGAACTGGGAGGAATTGAGCCCATTATCGGGGCATTTGCCGCAGGGTTGGCCC
Source organism: Proteiniphilum sp. UBA5463 (assembly GCF_002427225.1). NCBI lineage: Bacteria > Pseudomonadati > Bacteroidota > Bacteroidia > Bacteroidales > Dysgonomonadaceae > Proteiniphilum > Proteiniphilum sp. UBA5463. Next base: position 14,075 of record NZ_DIQL01000003.1, read on the forward strand.
TGAACAGATTAATTCCACATTCATCGGCGTTGATGAACAGGGTTGAGTTTTTCGGGAATGCACTTTTCATCCCTATTTTCCTGATCTCGGTAGGGATGATGGTAGATATAACTGTTGTGCTGGATGGACCACGTACACTTATCGTGGCTTTGACTCTCACAATGGTTGCTCTGCTTGGAAAGTGGCTGGCAGCATGGGCAACACAGAAGACGTTTCGCTATTCCAAAACCCAGAGAACCCTTATTTTCGGGCTTAGCAGCTCACATGCAGCTGCTACGCTGGCCATCATATTGGTGGGTTACAAAGCTGGACTGCTAGATGAATATATTTTAAACGGCACCATTATCCTTATCCTGCTCACTTGTATTGTGGCTTCAGTCTTTACACAAAATGCCGCCAGGGAGATAGCGATCAGCGAAGAGTATGAACCTCTGACTCCCTCTACTATGGGGGAGTTTGCACAGGAAAAGATTCTGGTACCCATTGCCAATCCCACCAATATCGGTCAACATGTTGAGCTGGCGTTACTGCTGAAAGATAAAAAATCGGTAAACCCGGTTTCATTGCTTGGGGTTGTTCCTAACAACCGGGAGGCGGAAAAGAATATTGTGAGTTTTAGGAACCAGTTGCAGGGTTTTGTCTCCACTGCCACGGCTGCAGAGGTAAAAGTAGATATAATTACTACTATTGATCATAATCCTGCCGATGGCATTTCTCGAATAGCTCGTGAAACAATGTCTGATATAGTAATTCTGGGATGGCCTGGAAAAGTGGGGTTATGGGACAGGTTGCTGGGAGAAAAGGTAGACCTTATAATTAAGGGAATGGATAAGAACTTGTTTGTCTGCCATGTGGAGCAGCATCTTATTTCGAATAAACGTATTGTTGTGATCTCACCGCCATTGGCTCAAAAAGAAGATGGCTTCGGGCTCTGGGTGAGCAAAGTAGCCAAGCTCTCCTCAGAGTTGTCAATCCCCGTGCTGCATCTGGGGCACCCTGAAACGCAGGAGATCATTAACGGGCAGAAAAAATCGGGAAATTTCACTTTCCAACCTTTTGTGGATTGGAACAATCCGTTGTCTTGTGGCGACCTGATAAAAAAAGATGATCTTATAATTCTTATTTCTGCCCATAAAGGCTATATTTCTCATATTCCTGTTTTGGAGAGCCTGCCTTCACGCCTTGAGAATCGCTTTCCACATCATAATCGTATCGTTGTCTATCCCAAGCAGCATTCGGCGGATCAGTTGCTGGAAAACGAAGATCATATTTTTATTCCGTAAAACATATTTTTTGAAAAAGCATATGAATCAGTTTAATCGATTAAGTTATTTGTTATTTATTATTGTTTTAATATCCGCTTGCGGTGTCTCAAAAAAAACTTTAACGCATCAATATTCAAACACCCCAAAAAGGGAGTTCCGCGGAGCCTGGATTCAGACCGTGGGGCAGTCGCGTTACACGCATATGAACAGCGCTGCCATGAAACACTATTTTTCGGAGATGGTACGCAAGCTGGATGAAGCAGGTATTAATGCTGTTATTTTTCAGATACGTCCCGAAGCCGATGCATTTTATAAGTCCGACCTGGAACCCTGGAGCCGGTTTTTGACAGGTGAGCAGGGTAAAGCACTCGACGACCCCGATTTTGATCCGCTGGCTTTTATCACTGCGGAGTGCCATAAACGGGGGATGGAGCTCCATGCCTGGCTGAATCCATACAGGGTAAAAACAAATATAAATAATCCGCTTTCTGCCAGCCATATTTACATGAAATATCCCGAACGCTTTATTCAATACGGTAATCAACTGTACTTCGATCCGGGACTACCCGAGAACAGAAGCTTTATTTGCGAGGTCGTTCGCGATATTGTTTCCCGGTATGATGTGGATGCCATCCACATGGACGACTATTTTTACCCCTATCCCATTGCTGGAACCCCTTTTCCTGACGAAAAAAGCTTCAATAACTATGCAGCATCACAGGGATTTTCTGCCGGACAGCTTGCCGATTGGAGAAGAAACAATGTGAATCTGCTTATCAGGCAGATAAAATATACAATTGCCGGTACAAAACCATGGGTGCGATTTGGTATAAGCCCTTTCGGTATTTACCGCAATAAGCGAAGTGATTCGAACGGAAGCGATACGAACGGACTGCAGAATTATGACGACCTTTACGCCGATATTAAACTGTGGGTGGAGAAAGGATGGATCGACTACAACCTGCCGCAACTCTATTGGGAGATAGGGCACAGTGCCGCCGATTATACTACGTTGCTGAACTGGTGGAATGCCAATAATTTTCAACAAACACTCTATATCGGACAGGACTTAAAGCGAAGCATCGATAAAAACGAGCTGGAAGTGAAGATCCGCCAATCGCGTGAAATGCCTTTCGTGAATGGCAATTGCTACTGGTACGGATACCAGATACTGGATAATACGGGTGGTGTGGCTGATATGCTGAAAACCGATATTCACCGTGCCAGGGCATTGGTCCCCGCCAGCACACATATGCACAACGGACGTCCGGGAGCTGTGAAAAAGCTTACGAATATATATACCGAAGATATGCATTTTCTTACATGGGAGCATAAAAAAACGCCTATGAATCCTGAGACAGCGCAGAAATTTGTAGTATATCGTTTCCGCCACGGCGAACGGGTGGATATTGATAGTGCCGAAAATATTGTAACGGTAACGCCCGATAATTTTTTTCTGCTACCTTATGAAGGTGGTGAAACCCGCTGGACATACGTAGTTACCGCATTGGATGCTTTTGGCAACGAATCAAAGGGACAGCGAATAAAAATCAAGCTGTAAAATCACTATCTTTGCATTATCAATTAAATATAAGAGAATGATTGAATCTGAAAGTTTTAGTGAACAGGAAGAGCAAAGTGCAGTTTCGGGCGGACCGGAACATAGCAAAGAAACGGCCAATTCCGGTAAAGAGTTTCCAATGATAGCCAAAACTATGGCGGAGCTGGAGGATGTGTTGGCCGGGGAGCTGATAGCATTGGGCGCAAACAACGTAGAAATTGGTACCCGGATGGTGTCGTTTACCGGCGACAATGCATTGATGTACAAGTCAAATGTGTGTTGCCGTACAGCATTGCGTATATTAAAACCAATTTATACTTTCAAGGCTGATAATGCCGATGAGGTGTATGAGGCACTTAAGCTACTCAACTGGGATGAATATCTGGCATTGGATAATTCATTTTTGATCGATTCAGTGGTCTTTTCGCATATTTTTACTCATTCGAAGTTTGTGGCGTACCGCGTGAAGGATGCTATCTCAGACTGGTTTACAGAAAAGTATGGGAAACGTCCTTCAGTGAGTGTTACAAATCCCGACCTGGTGTTTAATATTCATATTGCACATAACAAATGTACTTTGTCGCTTGACAGTTCAGGCGAATCTCTTCATAAGCGCGGCTACAGGATCGCCCAAACTGAAGCGCCACTGAGCGAGGTGCTGGCGGCTGGGATGATCCTGAAAACTGGATGGCACGGTGAAAGTACGTTTATTGATCCCATGTGCGGGTCGGGGACATTGCTGATTGAAGCGGCAATGATTGCCCTGGGAATCCCACCCGGTATTCACCGGCAGCATTTTGCCTTTGAAAAATGGAAAGATTTTGATGAAAAACTTTTCAGTGAGATATATAATGATGACTCCGGAGCGCGTGAGTTAAGGTATCGCATAATAGGGTGTGATATCTCCCCCAAAGCTATCGCCATAGCAGAAAAAAACATTAAAAATGCGGGATTGAAAAAATATATCGACTTGGAGGTAAAACCTTTTCAACAATTTACTGAAGCACCGGAACCTGCAGGAATTCTGATGACTAACCCTCCTTATGGTGAGCGCATTAAAGTGGAGGATATGGATGAACTTTATTCGATGATAGGTGAACGCCTTAAACACGTCTTTACAGGATACAACGCTTACATATTGAGCTATAGAAAAGAGGCTTTTGATGCAATAGGATTAAGACATTCCAAACGGTTTTTTCTTTATAACGGAGCCCTGGAATGTGAGATGCGTGAGTACGAAATCTTTTCCGGAAAGCGTGATGAGCGTCCCGCAAGAGAATTTTCGGGGAAGAAGACGTCAAGGAAAGATGAGTACCATTACGAAAGAAATTCAAGGGAGGGTTACCGCCGCTCGAAAAGAACCGAACGGGGCGAGGATGACAGGGCGCAAAGTGGCTTCGGCCGTAAGGGTAAGGATAACAGGACACAAAGCAGCTCAGGTTTTCACAGAGAGGGTGAAAGGACGCAAAGCGGTTTTGGCCGTAAGGGTGAGGATGAAAGGAAACAAAGCGGTTTCGGCCGTAAGGGCGAGGATGGCAGGACTAAAAGACTAGAAGGAAAGCCTTTTAAACCCGTGAACCGTTCATTCGGTAAAGAACGTGACTCACGTTTACGAGAACACTCCTCCGATGTAGACCGCAAATCCTACGGACGTTCTTTTGATAAAGAGCATGATGAATTTCCCCGCAAAAAAAAGGATTATAAATCCGGAAAAGTTTTCAAGACTGATAAACGCTCTTCAGATATGCCGCATCCAGGGAAGAAAGGCGAGTATTCAAAAAGAAAAGATAAGCCCGGGGCATGATACTTCATTAAATCTTTATTTATAATACAGATGACCAATTAGTTATGCTGGAATATCAAAAGCGCCATACTCTATTTTGATATTCAGTGAACTATAAGAATTATTTTAAAAAATTACCGAAGTGTTGTTATTCATAAATGGTACTTTATCTACTTTAAAAGCTTCAGCCCGTCTTTAGCCGATTGGTCGGCAGGAGAGATAATCAGCACGGTATTGAACAACCGTTTTGCATCTGACTTCTTTCCAAGGAAATATTTTGTCCAGGCAGTCATCAGCGTGGAGTAATAGTCGAACGGGTACATCGCCTGTACCAGCTCAAAATATATTTCTGCTTGCTGAAAATCTTTCCGGTAATAATAGATATTGCCTAATGCATAATTCACTTTCGAGTTCATTTTATCTAAAGTCAGAATCTGCTTGTAAACCTTTTCCAGCTCATCACCCTTTTTTTGAGCTTCCAGCGGGTAGCATAGGCCCAGTAGCGCTTCTACCGCTTTTGGTGCCAGTTGAATGGCAGAACGGTAATGTTTCTTGCTTGTTTCATAATCTTTTGACAGGTAATAGAGCCATCCCAGCCGAAGCGATTTGTGATAATCGTAACCGCTGACACTCTGCAGCACCCCGATAGCTTTCTGATAGTCTCCAGATGCTTCGTAACTGTAACTGTCAGAAAATACCTGTGATGGGTTAATCTGTGCCGTCGCCATCGGTACAATCGCTAAGAACAGCAGTATGATCAGGCTTTTAATGTTTAAAAATTCCATGAGAAAGAGATATTTATAAGGTGGTTGTTGTATTTATACGGGAGATAACGGGTGATTGAGGAGGCATAGCCTTCCCTTTGCTGCCATTGATATCCGGCGGTAGCCACCGCTTTTGTTATGTACCAGGAGAGGGTCAGCCCGGCAAGAGCTTTTACTGCATCGTAGGTGTCGTACACCATAAATGAATGATTGCTGATATAATTAAGGTGGTTGCCTATGCCGGCCGATCCTTCCAACCAAAGCTGTCTCGCCAGTTTGCATCCCAGATGCTGGGATACGATAAACTGGTTATTCACCCAGGAGTCACTGTTGAAGATAGCTGCCATTGAAGTGGTTCCGTAAAAGTTTAGGTTCCCCAACGGGTAATAGGTTAATGACCCTTTTGCCTGATACTGTTCCCAACCGCCAAAGTTGGACCAGGCAACGGCGATCTCCGGCATCAGGTAGGTCCATCTTTTATTGATAAATGCCAGGGCTGAAAATGCAGATGCCCTGTCCGTTTCAGAACTTGAGAGAGAAAAGAGGTTGTGACGTTTTATGAAGCCACGGCCGACTCCTGTTCCGTTGTTTTCAGCATAAGCGGAGGATTTGGTTGGCTTATCTTTCCCGTCGATACTGTAGTATCCTCCGGCTAATCCACACGAAAGGCTCTCCCCCGTAAAAAATTCGAATACTAAGTTTAGCTGGTGCTGAGACAGGATGTTACTATATAGCAAACCCGAGGCATTGTGGCGTTCAAAGGCGTTGTTGTAACGCTGGTATCCGAGTAGTAGCTTCGACCTGCCAGATAGGTTGATACCTATGCCCAGAGATGCAAATGCCATATTGCGGTACAGGTTAAGCGAATCTAGCCCCGTGAGTTTACTCCCCAGTTCGGGAGTGTTCCCGCTGTAGGAATAGCCACCCGAAATCGATATATAGTCAACCACTTGCGGAGAGTATCCGATGGTGGCCTGGACATGAGGCGGCAGCGACCGTGCAACAATATTGGCATTTGTTTTTTGTCCGCTCAGAAGATATGCATAATAAAGACTCTCCAGCAGAACAGGGTCTCCCGGATTTTGCTCCAGTGTCTTACGGTAATATCGTGCTGCATTTGCATAATTCTTCAGTTCAAAGTATGCAATAGCAGTACGGTAGTCCAGATAATAGAACCCGATCTGCCGGGCACGAGCCTTTTTGGAGGTCTCAATCAGCTTCTGATAATCCTTTTGCAGGTATTGCTGATATGTTATACTGTCGATACTGGCTGTTTCGGGTGGTTGTTGTGCAATGAGTGGTAGCATCGACAATATAAATGTCGAGATGAATGTTATACCCAGTCGATACATAATGTGTGATTTTTTGTGTTGATTTTGATTTGGTGATGATTCACTGTGATGACAGATATCCTTCTGTGAAGCTTAATGTTGAATGATTTTGTTTCCAGCAAACTTCTGTAAACCATCTTTTCCGGATAATGGATATTATCCGTTTCAATCAGTACCGACCGGTAACAAATTTGGGTGAAAATAACGAAAGGTGCCAGAAGATCCTGAAACCAGCGGGTTCCTTTAGGGTGCTCCTTAGTTAAAGGGATATTGTCCGAAACTGGTATCTCCCTTTCGTTAGACAGCAATAGTTTAAAGCAGCTTCGGTAGAAAAGATAAAGCGGTGACGATTTTTTCCCTTCAAAATCGGTGAAGTATAACATTGTGCCGTCATTTTCCATGTAGGCGGTTGCACGCGACTTTCGGCAGTGTATATAGGTTTTGTTGTATTCATCGGTAGCAATATACCATGAATATGGCTCATCATCATAAGTAACACTCATCGCTCTTCCCGGTTTGTTATCAAATGCCTTATGTGCCATCAGAGATGGTTGAATGTTGTAAATGGTACTCTTTTCTTCGGGTACCTTGCCAATATGCAGTAGGGGTTTCTCTTTTCCTTTCTCGAAAAAATATCCAATTGGATAGGCGTGGGTCTGTGCACCAATCTCGGGGGAGAGCTGCACCTGGAAGTGGAGATGCGGCTCGGATGAACGCCCCGAATTTCCGCAGGCGGCCAGGACAGTACCTCTGGTTACGTAATCACCGATGCGTACCTTGAAACTGTCTTTCTTTAGATGGCTTATCTGTGTATATAATCCGTTCAGGTGGTTGATGACAATACTGTTCCCCCAGTTTTTACGGGTGTTTACATCGCCTATCTCATTATCTTCGGTGATGTTGCCGATCATGTATACATAGCCATCGGCAGGGGCCATCACCGGTTTGTTGAAACAGTAAAAATCTTCTTTTTCCGCACAACGGCCTAAACAGGTAGATCCCTGCTCGTCTGTAATCACAAAATCGAGCGCTTTTCCCCATGCTCCCAGATGGGTGATGCCGCCATCATATCCCTGGCTAACCTGCCATTCCCCCAAAAAAGGAAGCTGCAGCTTGAACAATGACTCCTGTGAAAAGCGTTCCATGTAATTCACATATTTGTAAACAGTTTTCTCAGGATTGAAATATTGGATATAGGGAAATATGAAGAAGCGGCTCAGGCTTCGTTGTTTTAGAATGAACAATACAAGTATTGATAACAGGCTGAATGGCAGAGTATAAGATGATAGACCTAACCCGGCAATCAGATTTTCTATGCTTGCATAAAAAAGAAAGAGGGCCGGGGTGAGCACAATCACCAGCAGATAGCTGAAGCTGTTCGGTATAATAAAAAAACTACCAATAGCCATTCCCCAGAAGATATAGTTCACACCTGCAAGATTCCGGGTTAGTTCCTGTATATCCACGCCTAGCAGTTTGCTGGTAAAAAATGCGAAGAAAAATCCCAGGAAAGCAACCGTCGATTTGATGCGTGAATGAAAGATCAATGCAATCGTTATGATGATGCCGACCAACAGGCTGTCGGTGAAGAAAACCGATGCCAGCGTCTTGAAATAGTAGTAGAATATTGATGGAAGGGGAACCCTATCCATCGCATGCGCTACCGGATACCATGGTACCTCCATTTGATTGGCCAGCACAACCGTGAAGCGGTCGAACAGGCCGATTGTCTCTATTTTGGTAAAGGTTTTTACCGAAAGGTCAACGACGAAAAGTGTGAAAACAAAAGGAAGCGTAAGTATTGGAAGGCTGTGTTTTGAGAAAAGCGATTCTAGCCAGATGGTGAACATGAAGGCCATGATTACCGAGAAAACAAAGAGTATCAGAAATGAATTGTTCGTATAAAACTTGTACATTAGCCCTATTCCTACGAAAATAGCATTGAAACCATAAATTCCAGAACGGATTTTCTGCTTCGAGAAACCTAGTATATGAGCAATAATGTTGGTCAACAGCACGGCGGCTAACCCGCCTGCTCCCAGCCTGCAATCGAGCAGGCTAATCAGTAGGAGTATCAGCGAGAACCAGCGCTCCTTCGAAAAGAAAATCATACCGTAACTATTCAATGTCCCGTCAAGGTACATGAGTGTGTATGTTCTAAGCCTGTTACCCATTCAATTTCCTGTTTAACTTATTAGCACTGACTATACGCCTTTATTACAAGGTGAAACTTTTGAGGTGTTCAGGCACCTTCTCCTGTTGCACAATGGTATCAACTGATTCGCTTTTGCGAATAAGATGCACTTTCCCGCTGGTATCTATTATGACAACGTTGGGACGAAGCGTGATGAACTGCATCCATTGTGTCATATTGTAAGCTCCAACCTCATGTATCACTACACGGTCGCCCTTTTTTAAGAGTGGCAGGCTCACGCTTTCACGCAGACAGTCTATGTTCATACAAAGAGGCCCATAAAGTACCATTTCTTCGGCATGTTGTGTGAAGTCCTGTGCCGGTGATACTTTATGGTTATACCAAAAGGAGGTGAACAGGATGTTTACGCCTATATCAAGCACGGTAGCCCTGCGTCCGTCAGCAAGCCGTTTTGTAGCCAGCACCGATCCCAGCAGGTAGCCCGCTTCATCAATTAAGGCACGACCATTTTCCAGAATCAGCAGGGGCATTTCATCCGGCTTAAAGCCTGCTTGCAGGATTGTGCCGGTGATTGCTTCAGCATAGTCGTCGAACGTGGGAATCACATCCACTCCCTGCAGATAGGAGCCTTTCAGGGTGTTAGACGAACAGAAGCCGCCCCCCATATCTATATATTTAATCTTTATCCCGGCAGTTCCGGCAGTTTGTCGCGCCAGATCGCACATTTTTCTGGCAGCCACAGCATAGGCGTTTACCGTAAGCATGTAGGTGCCGATGTGGGTGTGTAAACCCTCCAACTGCAGGTTGGGCTGTGTGGCAATCTTCATGATCGCATTCCATGCCTGTCCCGATTCGTAATTAAAGCCAAAGCGATCCCACTGGGGATAGACACCGGTGTCCATGTTCACACGGATAGCCACCCTTGCCTTGTTGGCTGAACCTTCCAGCAGTTCAATCAACGTGTATAGCTCGTCGAAATGATCAATATGGATAAGAGAGTGGTTCTCAACCGCTCTTTTCAGGTCCTCTTCCGACTTATCGGGCCCGTTGAAGAGAATCAGGTTTCCGGGAACACCGTTGCGTATAGCTTTACGGTACTCAAAACCTGATACCACCTCCGCCCAGCTGCCCTCCTGATGGAAAATGTTGCAGACGGCATCAAGGTAGTTCGTTTTATAGCTCCAGGCAAACTGCACTTTTGGATAGCGCATTCTGAATGCTTTCAGCGCTTTCTGATAGGTCTGACGGATTGTTTTTTCACTGATTACGAAAAGAGGTGAGCCGTATTGTTCCATCAGGCTGGCGACAGCTACGCCATCGATCTGTTTTAACGGGGTATATCCGGTACGGCTGCCAAATTTATTTAACAGGCCTGTATTCAGCTTCTGAATGATTGGCCTTTCATAAGTCGGTTTCATAATTACATCTCTCCTGTTGTTGAAATTTTTTCAAATTCCGATATATCCACGATCATATCGTAGGAATAGCGGATAAACATTTTGCCGCTCTTATATTCCGTGAACGGCTTAACTTTTTTGCCCAGAGCCATTTTTAAAAGTGCTTCGGCATGATTCTGCCCGCATCCGTTGGCCAGGTACACCCAGGCCGGAAAGCGGGGATTCATCTCTAGCAGGTAATACTCATTTTTTTTTGTCTTTATGAATTCCAGCTCACAACCACCTCTCCAGCAGCTTTTCTCTATCACGTGGCGCGAAATTGCCAACAGCTCTTCATCTTCTAACGATATACCCGACCAGGCTTTACCCTTGTCGGTTATGTAGAGTTTACGCATCGGTATGGCACCGATACAGTTTCCCTGACCGTCTCCTATAGCGGTAACGTTCACTTCCGTGCCTGGAATAAACTCCTGCACAATCACCGGATAGCCCCATTTGGCAACAATCTTGTAGAAATACGAGCTTGCCTGCTCGTAGGATGAGGCAATATAAGCATCGTAATAACGCCCTTTGATCACCATAGGGTAATCTAGTTCGTCTTCCAATTTTTTGATCTCCGATACCTGGCTGATCATATGGTTTTGAGGTACTCTGACACCATATTTGTCACCAAATCTGGAGAGCTCTGGTTTTTGCCGTTCTTCGAACTGTTCGTGTGAAGGCAGGAAGGTTGCAATGCCCAACTCCGATTTCAGCTCCTTTTGAAGCTTGATGAAATTGTGTAACTCCGCATCGAAATTGGGAATTAGCACATCGATCGGTTCCCTGCCGGCAATGTATCGCAACCGTTCTTTTAGCACAGCCGATCCCGCTGTGGGTAACGGAAGCTGATATACACTGTCCACGAGATGGTGCATATATATTCCTGGCTCCAGTGTTTCATACGAAAGGCCAATAATGCGCACTTCAAACTCTTTGCTTTCTTTCAGTGCTCTTATTACCGGAATTCCAGGTCCCGGACTGTCGATATTGTTCAGTCCTGTTACGGCAACGGTGATTTTTGTTTTACTCATGTTCGGTTAGTTGATAGCTCTTCAGCATGGTCAGAAAATCATTCAGGTCCTTTTCTGCTGTATAGGTGTCCAATTCATACTCCTCCCGAAGGGCCTCCAGTATGTTTTTGTCACTCTCCCCCTCTTTCAGCTTTAGAAGGACAAAAATACCGGTCTGATTTACACTGAAGCTGTCGCCGGTGAGTGGATTAAAAATAAACCCGTTCTCACTGATAGCAATGTTTTTTCTAATTTTCATATCAGGTTGGCATTTGGTTTTGGATATGTGATTGTTCAATTCTGACAGTCATCATATCAAAAGTCAGTAACAAAAATAATCGTTTATTTGTGTTGTTCACAAAAAAACCTGCTGAAATTTTGTTTTCAGCAGGTTAAAGTTAGAAATCGGATTAGTAAAATCACCTATTTTGTCTCTCTCCAGTCACAGATGCCGTTTTTGTTGGCATCTACGAAGTTTATACCGCGACCCCTCCCATTGCGAATCCCGGCTCGGTATCCGGCGCCACGTCCGCGACGCGGTGTCCCTTTCTCGAAGTTGTCACAAACGCCGTTGCCATCGGCATCTATGAAATATCGTCCCCGCCCTTGTCCGTTACCAAATCCCATGCCTCTGCCACGTCCGCTGCCGTTGCGTAGTGCCTGTCTGCCATTGGCATTGGGATTCCCGGGGGTGCCTTTTTCGTAATTATCGCAAATGCCATTGTTGTTGCTATCTACGAATGCGGGGCCTCTCTGTATTGTTTGTCCGGCCTGGATCGTTTTATCCTGAACTTTTTCTGTTTGATCCTGATTTTGGGCAGCTGCCCATCCAATGGTGACAACCATCATTAATGTGATTGTAAAAAGTTTTGTTTTCATTTTTCTTTATTTATTTAATGATTTTGATTTATTGTTTACGGTTTATTCCACCCTCTCCCGTATCTATGTCTGTAGCCCCCTCCCGTGCTGTCCGGACGGTAATATCCGAATCCGCGCCGGGCGTTGCTTGTCTCATCCCTGTAGAGAGGAAGGAATGTTTCTTGCAGCCTGTAGCATTGAGCTGAATCACATACCGATTTAATTGAGAGGTAAAAATCGTTAGTGATTTTCTTCAGCTCAGCGTGATGCCTACCTATATGGTCTGATATGCTGTTCAACCTGATCGTGTCGGGCTGTTCCCTGTTCAACTCTATGAACATCTCTGTCTTCAGCGAATCCATCTCGTAGATCAGTAAGTTTGCCTGTGGCTGGAATTGCCGATTTGCTTTCCGGAAGGCGTTCATCTGCTCATCATCGAACCTAAGTGTCTGACGGAAATACCTTCCGGTGAGCGGAGCCCGGCTTTCATCTATAACAACTGCAGCCTCATTGTCTTTTACCTGCCGGTTATGATAAAAGATGGTTCCTATGGTGGTCAGGTTCAGCACCACTAACAGCGCAATTACCCATATCTGTATGCTGTTCTTCTTAGTCATAATCTTCCAAATTATAATATTCCAGGTTTTCTATCTGACTATCGTTGATATTCATACCCAGCTTCGGATAATAATCACCTTTATAACTATTTCCGAGAGTGATTCCCAACACTGTAACAGCAGCAAAACTGGCAGCCAGGGCAATGGCTTTCCACACAGATGGCCGGTAGTTTGCCTGCAGCTGCTTTCTTTCTATCTCCGCCAATACGCGTGTGCTCAGGTAGGGACTGGGGACCATCTGCTTTTCGCGTTCAATCAGGTCATTGATATATTTTTCTGTTCCCATTCTGTTGGTTTGTTTATATGTTTGACAAGTCTCCCATTATTTTCCTACGGTTTTATCCAGTTTCTTTTGCAGATTACCCTTTGCTCGTTGCAGTAGTTGTTCTACAGCCCCTTCTGATTTATTCATGATACGGGCGACCTCTTTCTGGGGCAGTTCTTCATATCTGCTCAACACAAAAGCTGTTCGTTGAGAGGTGGGAAGGCGGTCGATTGCCGCTTTTATCAGTCTGTCTCTCTCCGCTGCTTCCAATTGTTCAAGTGGCGTTTTCTCGTTGCTATAATAGTTGAAGATGTTTTCGAGCGACAGCAATAACCTGTTTTTACTGTTCCGTTTAATAAAATTAATGCTGCAGTTCGCTGTTATCCGGTAGAGCCATGTGGAAAACTCAGCCTTTCCTTTGAAGGAGTGCAACGATTCAAAAACCCTTATAAAAACCTCTTGGGTGAGGTCATCCGCATCAGCTTTGGAATGCACGAATCCCATGGCTGTGCGAAATACCACTCCCTGATATTTTTCTATTAATTCCTTAAAGGCTTGAGTGTTGCCGGAGTTAATTTTTTCTATGAGTTCTGAGTCCGTCAAAGTGCATGATGTTTGATTTAGTATTTAGACAACAGTTCCCTGATTTTCCTACGGTAGGATTACTTTTTACGGTTTTATTTCATTCTTTTACGTAAACGTTTTTTAATCTGCTTGATCGTTAACCGGAACCTGTTTCTTTTTTAACTCCTGGAGGGCTGTATGTGGCGGATGAAAAATAAATTGGTTGCCTGGTCGCTACTTCTCAAAATAGGTTTTCGTTGCTTTATTGTTAAGTCGCACCCGTACCCATTCAGTAATTTTCTTCTGCTCGTTGCGGTTCAGTTCCTTTTTTGATGTGAAGACTACGATAGGTATTCGTTCTGATCGGGTTGTATCGGTAAAAATAACCGACTCGGCATAGGAGCAGCTCTTCATCTGTGGGTATATTTGCCTGATCTCCTTTAAAAGGTTTTCTCCCATCCCAGGTATGTTTTGTATACTGTCCAGTCTCCATTGGGCTTTTTTCAAAGAGGAGGTGGTGATGTTGAGCTTGTTTTCCAGCTCCTGTGCTTCTGTTAAATAGCGACTGGCACTTTGTTTCAGAATTTCAGCATCTGCTCCTTCAATAATACTGATTTTTGAGGTGTCCAGCTGAAAGATAAGTGCTTTTTCTTTTATTTGAACCAGTTCTTCTTCGTTAGGCCCATATCCTGAATAGAGGAGTGATATTGAGCTCTGGTTCGGGTCCACCTTTGCTTCAATCAAGTAGCTGCCGCTTAAAATCGATATCTCCTGCAGATAACGGTTTGAACTTTCAGAAAAACGCTCCTTCCTTACCAGATCGTATCCGAATATGATGCTTGGGATGATGGTGATAAGCAAAATGGTGGTGATGGCGCTGTTAACCCTTTTACGCTGGGCTGGATCTATGATGCTGCGAATAGGAAGTTTAAGGATCTGACAGACGGTGAGTGATGATACCGCAATAAAAACTGTATTAATGGTGAAGAGGTAAAGGGCACCAAAGAAAAAATTCAACTGGAGGGTAGCAAGCCCGTAACCTGCAGTGCACAGAGGTGGCATTAGTGCAGTGGCAATTGCAACGCCGGGGATTACGTTCCCTTTCAATTTGCTGCTAATGGCTAATATCCCTGCCAGGCCTCCGAAAAGCGCAATAAATACATCGTAAATAGTGGGGCTTGTGCGTGCCAGTAATTCGGAATGAGCTGTATTTACCGGGGTGATGACAAAATAGAGTGTTGAAGTGATCAGACTTATACCGATGGCAAATGTGAGGTTTTTTATCGACCGCCTGAACAAATGCCAGTCATAGGTCGCGATGCTATACCCCATACCGTTGATGGGTCCCATCAGTGGAGATATAAGCATGGCACCTATGATTACCGCTGTTGAATTCATGTTCAGGCCCACCGATGCCACCAGGATGGCACACATTAGAATCCACAAGTTGGTTCCCTTGAAGACAATCCCTTTTTCAATTTCAGAGTGGATAACGTCAAAATCTTCCAGTTCTTTTCTGATGTCAAAATAGCTGATTATGCTCATTCTTTTTTGAGTATATGTTAATTATAGCAACGTAGTTTAAGTATGTTATAATTACTTTACTCTTCAAAGATGCAAAAAATAACTGGACATAACTTTTATTTTTTTATTTTTTTCATTGTGTAACAGAAAAACTTGCTTCATTGGAGTTATCAGCAGAACTTTGAGCAATCCACAGTTTAAAGTCGCCCGGTTCGGTTTTTTTCTTCATGTCAATTCCGTAGAAGGCCAGATCTTCGGAAGCAAGATTAAACGTTACCTGTTTGGATTCACCCGCCTTTAATGCAATCTTTTTAAACCCTTTTAGCTCTTTCACCGGGCGGGTTACGCTTGCAACAAGCTGTCGGGTATAAAGCTGTACTACAATCTCTCCGTCTGCCGGCCCTGTATTTCTGACATCAGC
>NZ_DIQL01000040.1:0-198 GCF_002427225.1 Proteiniphilum sp. UBA5463
TTGTTTCCTGATATAAAAAATAGTTGTTAATTTGCACATTGAAAAATTAAGAGGTTGTATTAATTGCACCAGAAACAAATAACTGAAATTATTGAAATAGAAGAATAAAAAATATGTTTACCGTGAGTGATTTAAACAGCCTTCAAAAAAATATTTACAGTCAATGGCATTTACAGCAAAACAAATAGCCGATTTTCT
>NZ_DIQL01000040.1:427-1401 GCF_002427225.1 Proteiniphilum sp. UBA5463
AAATATACTCAATATATTTACGAGACCGGTGCCGATATCGTACTTGTAAACAACGATTTTGTACAGGAAGGTGTTATAAAGGCAACCCTGATAAGAGTGTCTAACGCCTATACCGCCCTGGCATCGCTGATGGAGTTGGTTAACAATCATACCCCACAGAAGAGTGGAGCGGACGATATCTGTTTTATCTCATCTACAGCTACACTTGGCGAAAATGTTTATGTAGGAAGTTTTGCTTATATTGGAGACAATGCTCAGATAGGTGAGAACAGTAAGATTTACCCGCAATCGTATGTGGGAGAGAATGTAAAGATAGGAAATAACTGTATTCTCTATCCCGGAGTGAAAATTTATCACAATTGTGTAATAGGGGATAACTGCATACTGCATTCAGGAGCAGTGATAGGAGCAGATGGTTTCGGTTTCAGCAAAGAAGATGATGTGTATCATAAAATTCCACAGATGGGCAATGTGATTATTGAAGATAATGTGGAGGTGGGTGCCAATACCACTGTTGACCGTGCTGTGATTGGTTCAACAGTAATACGTAAGGGTGTAAAACTCGACAACCTTATACAGATAGCTCATAATTGCGAGATAGGCGAAAACACCGCAATGGCAGCCCAGGTTGGAATAGCAGGCTCAACCAAGATAGGTGAAAACAGTGTGTTTGGCGGACAAGTAGGAATTGGCGGGCATATTACCATTGGGAAAAATTGTAAGATAGGCGCTCAATCAGGTATTATCAGTAATACAAAAGAGGGATCTGAAATATTAGGATCCCCCGCTATTCCAGTGAAAAACTTCTTTAAATCGAGTATTATTATTTCTAAACTTCCTGAAATGTACAGGCAGTTGAATTCAATGGAGAAAGAGATCGCAGAGCTTAAAAATAAGCTATGTACCGACGATTAATCAATCGTTTTCAGGCTCATTTTAGCAAACATTTCACAAATTTAGGTGAAATGTGTGTA
>NZ_DIQL01000040.1:1700-6524 GCF_002427225.1 Proteiniphilum sp. UBA5463
TTTAGTGAACTATTTCGTTAAGCGAGACAGAAGCAAACTCGATTGAGTTATGCAATTGCGGACGAAAATATAACAGGATTCAAAGCAACTAAATTTGCCTGAACTTGTTTTACGCTGTAAAAACCTGAAAGGAAACTACTATTTAAAAGTATATAAAGTGAAACAGAATACATTAAAAGATAACTTCACCCTACGTGGAACCGGACTCCACACGGGACTAGAAATTGAGGTAACCTTTAAACCCGCCCCGGTAGATCACGGATATAAGATAAAAAGAATTGATCTAGAAGATCAGCCTGTGATTGAAGCATTGGCAGAAAATGTGGTTAATACCCAACGAGGAACCGTTGTAGGTAAAGGGGACGTAGTCGTTAGCACGATAGAGCACGGACTTGCAGCACTATATGCATCCGGAATTGATAATTGCCTTATAGAAGTCAATGCTTCAGAGTTCCCTATTCTTGACGGAAGTGCTGCCGAATATGTCAGAGCCATACTTGCTACGGGTATTCAGGAGCAAGAAAAGGAGAAGGATTATTATATTGTACGCAATAAAATAGAGGTGTCTGACCCCGAAACCGGATCAAAACTGACATTGTTGCCGGACGATGCTTTCTGTGTCAATTCATTTATTGAATTTGATTCATACTATATTCCAAATCAGTCCGCTACAATGGACTCTGTTACCGATTTTGGAACAGAGATAGCCCCGGCGCGCACGTTTGTTTTTGTTCGTGAGATACAAAAACTAAGGCAGTCAGGGCTTATTAAGGGGGGAAACCTGGATAATGCAATTGTGATCTATGAGAGGAAATTGTCGCAGAATGAACTTGATGAGATTGCAGATGAGTTGAATGTGCCACGCCACAATGCAGAAGAACTTGGATATCTTAACAATCGTGAACTTGCTTTTCCGAATGAACCTGCCCGTCACAAGCTTCTTGATATCATCGGGGATATAGCACTTATTGGAAAGCCTATTAAAGGAAGGCTTATCGCCATCAGGCCCGGACACAAGATCAACAATCATCTGGCAAGGCTTATTCGTAAAGATATTAAACTAAATGAAGTTCAGCCTCCCGTTTATGATGTAACTGCAGAGCCAGTGATGGACAATAACCGTATCCGCGAATTGCTGCCGCACCGTTATCCATTTCTTATGGTGGACAAGATTATACAGATGACCGACAATTATATTGTAGGGGTTAAGAACATTACGACCAATGAACCCTTTTTTATGGGCCATTTTCCTCAGGAGCCTGTTATGCCAGGTGTCTTGCAGATTGAGGCGATGGCTCAAACAGGTGGCTTGCTGGTCCTTGGGAGGTTAGATGAGCCGGAAAGATATTCTACATATTTTCTGAAGATTGATAACGTGAAATTCCGACATAAAGTGGTTCCTGGTGATACCCTAATTTTCAGGGTAGAACTTACAAGTGAGTTACGTCGGGGAATTGCCACGATGCGAGGATTGGCATTTATAGGAGACAAAGTAATCTCTGAAGCCGATTTTACTGCGCAAATAATTAAAAATAAATAATTTTAATCGTTCTCATATTTATGAACAGTGTTTCATCTTTGGCCTTTGTACATCCTGAGGCCGTACTGGGAGATAATGTGGTTGTAGAACCGTTTGCTTATGTCGATCGGAATACTGAAATAGGAGATGGTAGCCGGGTGATGACCCATGCGACAGTCCTGAGCGGAGCCCGTATCGGAAAAGACTGTACAATTTTTCCACATGCTACTATTTCAGGCATTCCTCAAGATCTGAAGTTTCAGGGTGAAGAAACAACAGCAATTATCGGGGATAATACTACAATTCGCGAATGTGCAACAGTGAACAGAGGTACTGCTTCAAAAGGATTTACAAAAGTCGGCAACGATTGTCTTATTATGGCTTACAGTCATGTGGCTCACGACTGTGTAATTAATGACAGCGTGATATTGGGTAACTCAACGCAACTAGCAGGTGAAGTAGAGATTGACGATTTTGCCATTGTCAGCGGCGGTACCCTGATACATCAGTTTTCTCGTATTGGAGCCCATGTTATGATTCAGGGAGGATCGAAGATCCCGAAAGATATCCCTCCATATGTAATGGTTGGACGGGAACCGATAATTTTTGTTGGACTCAACGTTGTAGGACTTCGCCGTAGAGGGTTTACCAGCGAACGCATTAATTCAATACAGGAGGTGTACCGTTATCTGTACCAGTCGGGTTATAACATCACACAGGCAGTGGAGAGAATTGAAAAAGAGCTGCCGCAAAGTGACGACCTCAGCCTGATACTCGATTTCATCCGCTTATCGAATCGCGGTATTGTACGTGGCAACATGGAAGGGTAGTTTTATGGCAGGTATTGTTTTCCCTGCCGAATGGAGTCATCAGAGCGGTGTGCAGATAACATGGCCTCATCACGGTACCGACTGGGTTGATATACTGGATGAGGTTACAGCTTGTTACATAACCCTGTCGAAAGAGATTCTTAAGAGGGAGAAACTGCTTATCGTTGCTAGGGAAGGCTATGAAATATTGAAACATTTCACCGAGAATGAGCGAAAAAATATTATCATGGCCGAAATAGATAGCAACGATACATGGGCGCGCGACCATGGGGCCATATCTGTTTTTATCGATAATAAACCCATGCTGTTGGATTTTGGATTCAATGCCTGGGGGTTGAAATTTGCAGCCGACAAAGACAACCTTATCACAGGGAGATTGTTTGACAAGGGGGTTTTCAAAGCTCAAACCGGTTATAAGAGCATGTTGGATTTTATCCTTGAAGGGGGATCAATTGAATCTGACGGTGCAGGAACAATACTTACTACCAGTGCGTGTCTTTTGGCTCCCAACCGCAATCAGCCGATGAGTCAGGAGGAAATTGAAAAATATTTGAAGAGGTCATTGGGCGCAGAGCGTGTACTCTGGTTACAACACGGATACCTCGCAGGTGATGATACTGATAGCCATATTGATACGCTTGCACGCTTCTGTAACGAAGATACAATAGCTTACGTGAAGTGTTACGATGTAAACGATGAACATTTCAGCGAGTTGAGGGCGATGGAGGATGAACTGAAGTCACATGTTACCATGGACGGGCAACCCTACAGGCTTATAGATTTGCCGATGGCGGATCCGGTGTTCGATAATGGTTGCCGGCTTCCCGCAACATATGCCAATTTTTTGATTATAAACGGTGCGGTTTTACTTCCATTTTACGGAACAGAAAAAGATGAAATTGCGAAAAAGCAACTTCAGAAAGCTTTTCCCGGCAGAGAGATTACCGGTATCGATTGCATGCCTTTAATTAAACAACATGGTTCATTGCACTGCATAACCATGCAATTACCCGAGGGCTTCATTTAAAAAATTGTAATATATCCGAAACGTCTTATATCAAACGTAAAAAATTGACTAATCAGGGCTTCATTTAAGAAATTATTATCTTACTGTGAGGATAAGATGAATGAATGCGAAAAAAATGATTATGGGACTGTATTGTTTGGAATAATAGTTAAATACCTGGAGGATATGATTATCTTAAATATCATAGGATTTTTATGCCAATACTTCGGTAATTATTTCAAAATAATTCATATAATTTACAGAATATCAATAGAGTATAGTACTTTCGAGAATTTAGTATAACATATTGATTGCCAGTATTATAAATAAAGTTTTAACAGAACATTTTTATACCATAAAGTGAAAAAATAATAATTGTATGAAAGTAGGAGTAATACAACAAGCCAACAGTGCAGGCAGGGATGAGAACATCTCCAGATTACAGCAAAAAATTAGACAGCTGGCCAGTGAAGGGGCAGAACTGATTGTAATGCAGGAACTGCATAATGGGCTTTATTTTTGTCAAACCGAGGATACTGATGTTTTTGACCAGGCGGAAACAATACCCGGGCCTTCTACCAGTCTGTTCGGGCAGCTGGCTAAAGAGCTTAGGGTAGTGATCGTACTTTCCCTTTTCGAGAAACGTGCTGCAGGATTGTATCATAACACGGCTGTAGTCATAGAGAAAGATGGAACAATTGTGGGAAAATACCGAAAAATGCATATTCCAGATGATCCGGCATATTACGAAAAATTTTACTTTACGCCCGGGGATCTTGGTTTTCACCCCATTGATACATCAGCAGGTAGGCTGGGTGTTTTGGTGTGCTGGGACCAATGGTATCCCGAAGCAGCCCGGCTTATGGCTCTTGAAGGTGCAGAAATACTTATTTTTCCTACTGCTATAGGATGGGAGTCGACCGATACCGATGATGAAAAACAGCGTCAGCAGGATGCATGGATTACCCTGCAAAGAGGGCATGCCATAGCAAACGGGTTGCCAGTTGTTTCTGTGAACCGTACCGGATTTGAACCCGATCCGTCAGGAGTAACAAAGGGGATTCAATTTTGGGGAAATAGTTTTGTGTGTGGCCCGCAGGGCGAATTATTGTATAGAGCTCCTGATAATGAGGAGGCTACCCAAATAATTGAGATCAATAAATCTCGTACCGAGAGTGTGCGCCGCTGGTGGCCTTTTTTCAGGGATCGCCGCATTGATGAGTACGGTGGGTTGATTAGGCGCTGGATTGATTGATATTTTAACTTAGTTACCTGCGTCCGGAGGATCTGCCGGATCTACTGCTCTCACTACTGCTCCTTGAGGATGAAGTGCCCGCGCTGTTGTTCCTGCTTGAGGAGCCGGAAGTAGACCTTACCGTACTGCTCTCCCTATTGCTTCTTGATGAAGAAGAGGTGGACCTTTGAGGTGTTGCCGTGGCGCTTCTGCTGCTGGACGAATTACTTCTAGT
>NZ_DIQL01000040.1:6786-13689 GCF_002427225.1 Proteiniphilum sp. UBA5463
GGTACGCGGAGCTGTCCCTTCCGAAACCCTGGTATTGCTATTGCTGCTTCTGCTGTTTGTACTCCTACCGCTAACTGCAGGCCTTGTACTTGTGGTTCTGCCGCTGTTTGCATCGGGACGATAAACATTTACCGCGTTATTACTTACTCTGGTAGATCTGCCTGAACGGTTGTTAGTGCTTTCAAGCCGTCGCACCGTAGCTTTCCTTCCTGTTTCGCGTTCGTAGTCTCTTGCGCTTGGCCCGCTGTAATAACGGTTATCGTTATATATGTAAGTATTGTTGATAATGGTTGTCCGATTGTATATTGTGGGGCTGTATCTGTTATAGTACCTGTGCATACTGCGGTGATACATATATCTGGAAGGCAGGAATGTCCAGTAGCTGCCCGGAATATTTATATGGATGCTGATGTTTACCCTCGGACCCATCGGAGCCCAACCGTAATAACCGCCTCCGCTTCTCCAGCTGACCCATGCAGGTGCCCACTCGTAACCCGGAACCCATGCCCATCCGTAGAAATCATCATAGAACCATCGTCCGTAATGGAAAGGCGCCCATCCCCATGAGTAGTTGGAAACCCAGGTGTTGCCGTAATCAGTCATTACCCAATAACCGTTGGTGGCATAGGGGTGGAAATCTCTTCCAACTCTTGGAACCCAAATTCGGCCGTAGTTGTGATTGTTGATCCATCTGCCGTGAGGACTCAGCTCATTGTAAAATATACTGAAGCTAACGCCGTCTCTATCTTGGTCCCCGTAATAACGATCATCATCGTAATAGTAATCATCCCCGTAATAACCATAATCATCGTGTCCTTGCGAATACACATATCCTTGTGAAGAATAGCAAGAAGTAAAAGCCAGTGCTATTATTGCTAGAATGATGGGGTGTTTTAAAGCTTTCATATCTATAATTATTAAAGAGTGCAACTTTTCTGATTTTACAATATGACAGCTGTTCGGAAAAATGGTTTAACTCTTTCTGGCATGAAACTCAAGAAATATGGCTAAATGGTAAAAAAATCATGGCTCAATGGGGGATGCAGCGATATTCCACACTGAGTCATGATTAGTAAAGCGTATTGTAATAAACTCTGTTTACTTAAATACCTGGTCAATTCCCGAAAATCCCATAAAGGCCATGGCAATTATACCCGCTGTTATGAGTGCAATGGGTATACCTTTCATAGCTTTGGGTATTTTGGTGATAGCCATCTGTTCCCGGATACTTGAAAATATTATTAATGCCATGGCATAACCAACGGCAGTGGCGACTGCATAGATCACCGATTCCAACAGGCTGTAATCTTTCTGTATAACCAGTATGGCTACGCCCAGAATAACACAGTTTGTAGTTATTAACGGCAGATAAACTCCCAAAGCCTGGTAAAGAGCAGGTGAAATTTTCTTTAGAACAATCTCAACCATCTGTACCAGGGCAGCAATTACAAGGATAAAAGAGATGGTCTGTAAATATTCGAGCCCGGCAGGTTCAAGAATTCCTTTTTGAAGGAGAAATGTTACAAGAGTGGCAATGGTCAGCACAAAAGTAACAGCAAGGCCCATACCTATTGCCGTGTCTACCTTCTTCGACACACCCAGGAATGGGCATATCCCCAAGAACTGGGAAAAGACAACATTGTTTACAAAGATGGCGACTATTATAATTCCAATATATTCCATACTATCAGGTTATTAGTTTGTTTCTTCCTTATGTTGAAGTTTATTGAAGGCGGCGATAAGATATCCCAGCACAATAAAGGCACCCGGTGCAAGTACAAAGATAAGGGAACCGAACTTCTCGGGGTAGATGTTGAGAGAGAAAATCTTTCCGGTACCAAGCAGCTCCCTTAGTGCACCCAATACCGTTAGCGAGAGTGTAAAACCCAATCCCTGCCCCAAGCCATCGAAAACAGAAGGTATAACACCGTTCTTTGATGCGAACGACTCGGCACGGCCAAGAACAATACAGTTTACAACGATAAGTGGTATAAATATGCCAAGGCTGTCGGCCAATGCAGGGACATAGGCATTCATTAGCATCTCTATGATGGTTACGAAAGTGGCTATAACCACAATAAAGGCGGGAATACGCACCATATCGGGAATCAGGTTTTTTAGCATCGATATGACAGCGTTTGAGCATATCAGTACAAACATCGTTGCCAGACCCATGCTCATTCCGTTTATGGCGGAGCTTGTGGTTGCCAGCGTGGGGCACATCCCCAGCAGCAATACAAACGTGGGGTTTTCCTTAATAATTCCGTTGAAAAGTACTTTTATCTGCTTATTCATTGTTCGCGCCTCCCTCCTCTGAGTTTTCCTTTTTATTATCGGCGGCTGCCTCGGTGGCACCCGACATTGCATCTTCCTTACTTCCCTTGTATGCCGAATAGGCCCTGTTTACTGCTTCTATAAACGCCCTTGAGGTGATGGTAGATGCCGTGATGGCATCCACATTGCCACCGTCTTTTGTCACGGCCAGCAGTCCCTGTGACAGATCACGGCCCAGTATGGACTGTGACGGTTTGGTGATATCTTTGAACCAGTCCGACATCTTCGATCCCAGTCCCGGTGTCTCTGCATGCTGCAGTACCGAGTAGTTCACAATTTTGTTATCCATATCGAACCCAACCATGATCTGGATGTTTCCGCCGAAACCGTTGTTGGAAAAGGTGTTCAAAGCGTAACCAACAATCTCTTCGCCCCGCTTTGCCGGATACACAATAAGAGAGTCGCCCAGGCCGTCAGCCATCAGATAAGCCTCAGCTACAGGATCGTTGTCGAACTCCGGTACTACCTCGCTGATTGCGTTTTGAAGCTTCATAGCTTTTGCTTCGGCAATAGGTTTCGCGGTCATCTTGTTCACTTGCGCCAGCAGCACGGCTACCGTGAGGCATATAATTGAGAGCGAAAGGAACATATTTTTGAATGTTGATTGTAATTTAGCCATGTTTTACTGCCTCCCCGAATCGTTTTGGTGTTGTGTAGTTATTGATGAGCGGAGTAAAGGCATTCATCAGCAGTATTGCAAATGAGACTCCTTCGGGATAGGCGCCCCAAAGACGTATCACTACTGTTATTACTCCTATGCCGGCTCCGTATATGAGCATACCTCTTTTAGTCATTGGTGACGTCACGTAGTCGGTGGCCATGAAAATTGCACCCAGCATCAGTCCCCCCGAAAATAGATGTATAAGCGGATTGTACATGGGTATGGGATTGAAAATATATAGAATGCCTGTAAAAATTGCAACTACAGCCATAATTGATATGGGAATATGCCAGGTGATTATTTTTTTACATAGAAGATAAATGAGGCCGATAAGCAGAGCTACTGCACTCATCTCTCCAAGCGAACCTGATTCTATGCCCAGGAACATTTCCATAATCGTTGGCAACGATTCGGGAGAGTGTTTTAATACTCCCAGCACAGTTGCCGAACTTACTGCATCAACGGATGTGGCTGTCACGGGAGATGGCCATGTGGTCATCTGAGCAGGAAATGATATCAGAAGAAAGATACGTCCTGCAATTGCCGGATTGAAGATGTTGTTGCCCAACCCGCCAAACGATAATTTAACCACACCAATGGCGAAAAGGCATCCAAGAGCAAGAATCCATACCGGAAGGTTAGATGGCACGTTAAATGCCAGCAGTACTCCGGTGATAATTGCCGAGCCGTCGAAAATAGATGGCTCTTTCTTCATTATAAACCTGACAATGAGATATTCAAACCCCATGCAAAACAGTACCGAACAGGCTGTGATAATTAGCGCATCCAACCGGAAGAAATAAAGCGCAACAATGAACGCCGGTATAAGGGCGATGAGCACGCCATACATGTTTTTTTGAATATTGTCTCCGCTATGTACGTGTGGCGATGGTGAGACAACCAATTTATTTTCCATATTATAAATCTTTCTCTTTGCGTTATTTTTTTCTTGCTCTGATTATCCCGTTTACCTTTCCTTTTCCCAACCGGATGTAATCCAGCAATGGCCGGTCGGCGGGACAGGTGTAGCTGCATGAACCGCATTCAATACAATCTGTAATGCTGTTTTTTTCCGCTCTGTCCCAAATTTCGTATTCGGTCAGATTCATCAGCAGAGAAGGATTTAATCCCATAGGGCATACGTTGACACATTTTGCGCAGCGGATGCAATCTTTCATCGATTTTCGCTTCGCTTCCAGTGTTGGTATAATAAGTATTCCTGAAGTCCCTTTTGTAACGGGAATGTCGGTGCTGGCCAGAGCTTTTCCCATCATTGGGCCGCCGCTGACGACCTTTCCGGTAGATTCGGGCAATCCTCCTGCAGCATCAATAAGAACACTCACCGGAATGCCCAGTCGTGAAAGAACATTGCAGGGATTTTTCATATTTTTGCCGGTCACCGTTACAACACGCTCTATTAGTGGTTTGTTTTTCTGAACAGCTTCGTATATGGCGAACATTGTACCCACGTTTTGCACAATAGCGCCAACAGATACGGGTAGTGCGCCGCTCGGAACCTGCCGTTTTAACAAAGCATCGATAAGTTGTTTCTCGCCTCCCTGAGGGTATTGAACCTTCAACGCTACTACTTCTATGTTGGAATATGCTTTAGCCGCCTGAGTAAATTTCTCAATGGCATCTCTCTTGTTGTTTTCTATGCCGATAATCGCTTTCCTGGTATTTATAGCTTTCATTACAATGGCAATGCTTACCAATATCTCTTCGGTTTTTTCCATCATCAGCTGATGGTCGGAGGTAAGATAAGGCTCGCACTCTACGGCATTAACAATCAATACTTCAGCCTTTGTTCCGGGAGGGGGGGTAAGTTTTACATGCGTGGGGAAGGTGGCGCCCCCCATTCCCACTATACCTGCAGCGGCAATCTTCTCGAGGATCTCTTTAGGTGAAAGAATGCACTCTTTTACCAATGTTTTAGAACGGTCTATCGATTCTTCCCATTCATCGCCTTCCACCTTTATGTAAACGGCATCACGCCTGTATCCGCTCGCATCAAGCGCTTTGTCTATCTTAAGTACTGTTCCGGAAACAGGAGAGTGTATGTTTGCCGATACAAATCCCACGGTTTTACCGATAAGTGTGCCTGTTTTTACAACATCACCTTTCTTGACTATGGGCTGGCAGGGTGCACCAATGTGTTGCGACAGCGGGACAATCACCTGATCGGGGATGGCAATGGGCTGTATTGCTTTTCCGGCGGATATTTTGTACTCTTTTGGGTGAATACCGCCAATTCTGAATGTTTTTAACATATAATATTTATCTTATACGGTTACAGTGGCCTCCTCCTCCTTGGGTGACTGGGGAGACTCTTTCCGGGGAGGAAAATTTAATTCCAAAATTGAGTTGGTGGGGCATACCGAAACACATTTGCGGCATAGACGGCATTTGTCATCGTTAATGAAAGCCAGGTTGTTTTCGATTGTAATTGCATCATGTGGGCATGCCTGCTGACATTTGCTACACCCGATGCATGCCACGCTGCACGATTTTTTTGCAACGCCACCTTTTTCCTTGTTGACACAGCTTACGTATATCCGGCGCGATTTTGGGCCCTGCTTGCGCAGTTCGATGATATCCTTGGGACATGCCTTTACGCAGGCACCGCATGCTGTACATTTGTCCTCATCAACTTCCGGGAGCATTGTCACAGGGTTTAAGTGGATGGCATCGAAGGTGCAGGAGTCTACACAGTCGCCAAGCCCCAGGCAACCAAAAGAACAGCCAGTGTCGCCACCATAGAGCGCCGAAGCAATTGCGCAACTGGAAACTCCATCGTAAAGGTTGGTGCGAGGCCTGTTTTCGCATGTTCCGTTACAACGGACCACTGCAATTTTCTTTACCGAAACAGGTGCCTTTTGCCCAAGTATGGAAGCTACCTCGCCCATAGTTTTCTGTCCCCCTACCGGGCAGAACAGCCCGTCGAGCGTTTCTGCTTTCACGCATGCTGATGCAAAAGAGGCGCATCCGGGGAAACCACAACCTCCGCAGTTGGCTGCTGGCAATGCATCCTGGACCTCCTGGATACGGGGATCTTCTTCCACTTTGAATTTTTGACCCACTAAATACAAGATAGCTGCGCTTCCGGCTCCAATAACACCTAATGTTGCAACAGCAGTAAGTAATACACTCATGTTTAACTAAAGTTTGTTCCTACGTTTGAAATTTTATTTATAGGCCGAAATAGACTATTTCTCAAAACAACATAATCCGAGTAGATTTGTCTTCTTTTTGTTTTGTTAGATGAAATAGTTGTTGATTAATCTGTTTTTTTTATCGTAAATTTAAAAGAGTCTGCCATTTTGTTTCTTAACATGTACAGTGCTATGTAATAGGGAACTAAAGCGAGTATGGAGCTTATAGCTGCCTCCGTATCGCTGAAATTCCATACCGATATGGTAAAGACAAGCATTGTGACAAGGACAACAAGGGGGAGTAGGAATGCCCATAAAACAGCTTTATATCCCATGGAAACCTTCCCTTGAATAATCACCCGCTCATTCTCCCGGAAACTTCCGGTATAATCAAAAACATCTATCAGTTTTTCTTTTGAATCGGCTGCCATACATGCACCTTTGGCGTGGCACGCATTACAGGCCGACTGTTGCAATATACGAACTGATATATGATTGCCGATGATCTTATCAATTATTCCCTCGTGCTCGATCATGAAACAATGGTAAAATGAGTCTTCTTCTTGAATTCAATCCGTGTGCAAAGTTACGGATTATTTTTGTTAATAGTAAAAGTTTTTTGAACTTACTCAACTGTTATGATGTTGGTAAATGATAAATGCTTTAGATGAAATAAGTTTATCAACTTCATCCGAACATTTATTGAAGTATATTTGTTGAAAAGTCTATCACAGAATATTTCATTCACAACATATA
>NZ_DIQL01000040.1:13821-37940 GCF_002427225.1 Proteiniphilum sp. UBA5463
CATCAACTATAATACTCATCAACAGTATGATTTTCGATATCGATATGATTCGTGAGGTTTATGAAGATCTCCCAGCAAAAATTAAACAGGTAAAAGAGATTTTACAACGTCCTTTGACTTATACTGAAAAAATTCTTTTTTCCCATCTCTCGCCAGGTGTTCAGGTTAAAAATTACAAGCGTGCCACCGACTATGTAGATTTTGCACCCGATCGTGTGGCCATGCAGGATGCTACCGCACAGATGGCCCTTCTGCAACTGATGAACTCCGGTCGTACAAGCGTGGCTGTACCTTCCACAGTGCACTGTGATCATCTGATCCAGGCATATCAGAATGCCACAACAGATCTGGAGACTGCAAAAGTTACCAATAAAGAGGTATATGAATTTCTGAAGGATGTTTCCAATAAATACGGCATCGGATTCTGGAAACCAGGTGCAGGCATTATACATCAGGTAGTCTTTGAAAACTATGCTTTTCCCGGCGGGATGATGATTGGTACCGACTCTCATACGCCCAATGCCGGTGGCCTGGGCATGATTGCAATTGGTGTTGGTGGTGCCGATGCCGTGGATGTTATGGCCGGACTGCCATGGGAGCTGAAAATGCCAAAGCTTATCGGGGTAAAACTTACCGGAAAGCTGTCGGGATGGAGCGCCCCAAAGGATGTTATCCTGAAACTGGCCGGTATCCTTACTGTTAAAGGTGGTACAAACGCCGTTATTGAATATTTCGGCGAAGGGGCTGAGACACTCCCGGCAACAGGAAAAGGCACTATTTGCAACATGGGTGCCGAAGTGGGGGCTACAACTTCAATCTTCCCTTTCGATGAAAAATCTGCGATATACCTTGAGAGTACCGGCAGAAAGGATTTGGCCGATGCTGCACGCGGGCTGATGGAATATCTGCAGCCTGATCCCGAAGTTGTAGCTAATCCCGAAAAATATTATGATCAGCTTATCAAAATAGATCTCTCTGAGTTAGAGCCACATATTAACGGGCCTTTTACGCCTGATGCAGCTTATACTATTTCTGAATTCGGCGATGCGGTAAGGACGAATAACTATCCCCGGAGAATGGAGGTGGGATTGATAGGGTCATGCACAAATTCATCGTACGAAGATCTTACACGGGCAGCCTCCATAGTGAACCAGGCACGTGAAGATGGTGTGCCGGTGAAAGCGCGTTTTCTGATCAATCCCGGTTCGGAGCAGATTCGTTATACAGCCGAACGCGACGGTATTCTAAAGATATTTGAGGATGCGGGAGCTACTGTTATTGCCAATGCTTGTGGCCCCTGTATTGGCCAGTGGAAACGTGACGATGTAGCCGATAACCGTGTGAACTCAATAGTTACATCTTTCAACCGAAATTTTGCCAGGCGCAACGATGGAAATCCCAACACACATGCTTTTGTTGCATCCCCTGAGCTGGTGGCAGCTCTTACTATTGCCGGCGACCTCTGCTTTAACCCTTTGACCGATACTCTCACCAACGAAAAGGGAGAACAGGTAAAGCTCTCCGAACCTGTCGGTATTGAGCTCCCTCCCCGAGGTTACGAAGTGAAGGATACAGGCTACGTGGCACCATTGGGTGAAGGGAAGAGTGTTGTGATTACCATCGATCCAGATTCGAAAAGGCTCCAAAAACTGGAACCATTCTCCGTATGGGACGGAGAGGACTATACTGAACTGTCCCTTCTTATCAAAGTAAAAGGAAAATGTACAACCGACCATATATCAATGGCGGGGCCATGGCTCCGTTTCCGTGGGCACCTTGATAATATATCCGACAATATGCTCATTGGTGCGGTAAATGCTTTCAACGACAGAACAAATGCCGTACTCAATCCTGAGACACTTGAATATACTCCAGTACCTAAGCTGGCACGCATGTTTAAGTCGAAGAGCCTGGGCTCTATAGTAGTTGCAGAGGAGAATTACGGCGAAGGGTCGAGCAGGGAGCATGCCGCCATGGAACCGCGTCATCTGAATGTGAAAGTGATTTTGGTTAAATCTTTCGCCCGGATTCATGAAACTAACCTGAAAAAACAGGGAATGCTGGCACTTACATTTGTAAATAAGGATGATTATATAAAGGTGCAGGAGAGAGACAAAATAAGTGTTAAGGGATTGAAAGAGTTTGCTCCTGGCAAAAATATGATGATAGAGTTGCTGCATGCAGATGGGACAAAAGACAACTTTGAAGCATCACATACATATAATAAGCAGCAGATTGAGTGGTTTAAAGCCGGAAGCGCATTAAATGCAATGAGAAGGAATAACAACCTTGAGATATGATGGAAGAGATAAAGTTAGATTTTAATAGTAAAGAGAATGGATTAAATAAAAAACTGACAAATTAACAAATAGAATTTTCAAAAATGACAAACGAGCTATTAACCAAAACTTTATCAGATTCCATTGCTTTTACAAGCAATATTGATAAAGAACTTTTCACCAAGATGGGTGTGAAAAGAGGGCTTCGTAATGAGGACCATTCCGGTGTACTTGCAGGGCTTACCCGTATTGGTGACGTGGTGGGCTATGAGCGTCTGGAAGATGGTACCCTGAAGCCAGTTCCCGGAAAACTGTTTTACCGGGGCATGGATGTGGAAGAGCTGGTAAAGGGTATTCAGTTAGAAAACAGGTTGGGTTTTGAAGAAACAGCTTTTCTTCTGCTTTCGGGCAGGTTGCCAAACAGAGAGGAGCTGGAAGCAGCAAACAGTTTAATTGCTCAAACGATGCCTCTTAATCACACGGCTACCATGAATATCCTTTCATTAAAAGGGAAGAATATTATGAATATTCTGGCACGAAGTGTTCTTGAGCTGTACGCATATGATGAAAATCCTGATGATATCTCTCCCGATAACCTTATCAGGCAGTCTGTAAATCTTATTGCTAAGTTTCCAACAATAATTGCTTATGCCTATCAGGTTCTCCGGCATGACCGTATGGGGCGCTCGTTGCATATTCGTCACCCTTACGAGGATCGCTCGGTTGCAGAGAACTTCCTATTTATGATGAAAGGGCGCAATAATTATACCGAACTTGATATAAAGATCCTTGATCTGGCGCTGATACTTCATGCAGAACATGGCGGAGGTAATAACTCCACCTTTTCCGTCCGGGTAACCAGTTCAACCGAAACCGATACCTATTCAGCTATTGCGGCAGGTATAGGTTCATTGAAAGGTCCGCTACATGGAGGTGCAAACATTATGGTTCAGGGGATGCTTGAAGATATGAAGAGAAGTGTAAAAGACTGGAAAAATGTGAATCAGGTGGACGATTACCTTAACAAAATTCTCAGAAAAGAGGCATATGACCGTTCGGGGCTGATTTATGGAATTGGCCATGCAGTATATACTATCAGTGATCCACGTGCAGTAATTCTTAAAAAAATGGCTCGTGAACTGGCTAAAGAGAAGGGGAGGGAAGAGGAATTCGAATTTATGGAACTTATTGAAGAACGTGCCATTAAGGTGTTTTTAGATGCCAAAAAGCTCACAGCCAAAGCGAATACCTGCATCAACGTAGATTTCTATTCAGGCTTTGTGTATGATGCTATAGGATTGCCGTTTGAAGTGTTTACGCCTCTATTTGCCATGGCCCGCATAGTTGGGTGGTCTGCCCATCGTATCGAGGAGTTGAATTTCGCCAGTAAACGCCTGATACGCCCTGCATATAAAAATGTGCGGGAGAAACAGTCCTTTGTACCGATGAATGAAAGATAATAAAATGCAAAAGATTAAAGTAAAGAATCCAATTGTAGAGCTTGATGGTGATGAGATGACTCGCATCATCTGGTCGTTTATAAAAGAACAGTTGATTTTGCCATATATCGACCTGGATATAAGGTATTACGACCTGAGCATACAGAATCGTGATGCAACCGGTGACCTGGTAACGATAGAGGCAGCGGAAGCTATCAAAAAGTATAATGTGGGAATTAAATGTGCTACCATCACACCCGATGAAGCACGAGTAAAGGAGTTTGGCCTGAAGAAGATGTGGAAATCGCCCAACGGGACAATCCGGAATATTGTAGGTGGAACGGTTTTTCGAGAGCCAATTATCTGTAAAAATATTCCGCGATATGTGCCCGGGTGGACAGAACCGATTATCATAGGGCGTCACGCCTTTGGAGATCAGTACCGTGCTACGGATACCGTCATTAAAGGTAAGGGTACGTTGCGAATGACTTTTACCGGCGAAAATGGAGAAACGCAAAGCTGGGAGGTATATAATTTCAGCGGCGACGGGGTGGCAATGGCCATGTATAACACCGATGAATCGATCTACGGGTTTGCCCGTTCATCATTCCGGATGGCACTTGCCAGAAATTATCCGCTCTACATGTCCACTAAAAACACTATTCTGAAAGCGTATGACGGGCGTTTCAAAGATATTTTTCAGGAAGTGTTTGAGAATGAATTCAGGGAAGAGTTTAAGAAAGCTGGTATCACTTATGAGCACCGGCTTATAGATGATATGGTGGCATCGGCAATGAAGTGGAGTGGCGGCTTTGTGTGGGCATGCAAGAATTACGACGGTGATGTTCAGTCCGATACGGTTGCCCAGGGATTCGGTTCACTGGGGATGATGTCGTCGGTGCTTATTACTCCAGACGGAAAAACCATTGAAGCTGAAGCGGCTCACGGGACCGTAACAAGGCACTATCGACAGCATCAGCAGGGGAAAGAGACGAGCACCAACCCGATAGCATCAATATTTGCGTGGACGCGGGGATTGGCGCACCGGGGCAAGCTTGATGGCAACCAGCTGTTGACTGGCTTCTGTAATAAACTTGAGAAGGTGTGCATAGAGACCATTGAAGCAGGAGAGATGACAAAAGATCTGGCGCTACTGGCCTATGGCAGCGATGCTTCGCGTGATACCTGGCTGACAACCCAGGAGTTTTTGAAAGCACTGAAACGGAATCTGGAGTTAAAGCTTGTAGAGAAGGATTAAAAAGAGAACAGTAATCCGGATGGTACTATGTAAAAAATATGGGCAGTCCAAAAAGGGCTGCCCTTAACAGTAGTATGTGAATGGCCTCAAAAATTGGTTTGAGGATTACTCTTCTTTTTCCTGAGCTTCATATTCCTTCAAGAGTTTGTCCTGAATGTCGGACGGTACAAGCTCGTAGTTGGAAAATTTCATTGAGAAAGAGGCCCTCCCCCCGGTAATAGAGCTTAAGGATGTGGAATAGGTGCTCATCTCCTTAAGGGGTACTTTTGCTTTAAGCTTTTCAAAACCTTTCTCACTTTCCATACCCATGATCATGGCGCGACGTCCCTGAAGGTCGCTCATCACATCACCCATATATTCACCCGGTACGGAAACCGACACATCATAAATTGGCTCAAGAATCTTTGGGCCTGCATTTTTAAATGCTGTACTGAATGCATTTCGCCCTGCAAGCATAAATGAGATTTCATTGGAGTCGACAGGGTGCATCTTTCCGTCGTACACAATCACACGTACGTCGCGGGCGTAAGACCCTGTGAGCGGGCCCTGTTCCATACGTCCCATTATTCCTTTAAGTATTGCAGGCAAGAAGCGGGAATCTATGGCGCCACCCACAATGCTGTTCACGAAGACCAGTTTCCCGCCCCAGTCGAGTTCTATTACCTGGGTGTCACGATTCTGCACCTTGTACTCCTGTCCGTTAAACCTATATACCTCAGGCATGGGCATTCCTTCTGAATAAGGCTCTACAATAAGGTGAACCTCTCCGAACTGGCCGGCTCCACCCGACTGCTTTTTGTGACGGTAGTCAGCTCGTGCAGCCTTTGTAATGGTTTCGCGGTAAGGAATCTTCGGTTCCATGAATTCCACTTCAATCTTATCGTTGTTTTCAAGTCTCCATTTCAAGGTTCTAAGATGAAATTCACCTTGTCCGGAAACAATTATCTGTTTCAACTCTTTGGAGTTCTCAACCAGCCAGGTTGGATCTTCTTCCTTCATGCGGGTGAGTGCCTCGCTGAGTTTTTCGGTGTTCGATTCATTTACTGCCTTTATAGCTCTGCGATAACGAGGTTCGGGGTATTTGATAAAATTGAATCTGTTTTCCGTGCCCTTTGCATTAAGCGTATTGCCTGTACGGACATCTTTTAGCTTGACTGCTGCACCAATGCTGCCAGCCTGCAACTCTTCCACTTTGGTGCGGATCTGTCCCGCAACTGTGTAAATTTGAGCCAAGCGCTCTTTAGAGCCGCGGTCTGCATTTGTTAGATCGTCACCCTCTTTCACTGACCCGGACATTACTTTAAAATAGGATACCTCTCCAATATGCGGCTCAACAGTTGTCTTAAAGAAGAAGAGGCTCTCGGATGCCGATGCATCGGGTTTTACCTCATCTCCTTCGCTGTTAACTGGTGCTGGTACGTCGGCTGGCGAAGGAGCAACCATATTAAGGAAGTTCATGATGCGATGTACAGCCATGTTTTTTTCGGCGGATGCACAGAACAGAGGGAAGAGTGAGTGGCTGAGCATGCCTTTCTGAATGCCGTCGCGCATCTCCTCTTCAGTTAGTGTGCCCTGGTCGAAGTATTTTTCCATAAGCCCTTCATCATTTTCAGCTGCAGCCTCAAGCAAAGCCTGATAATATTCGTCGGCTTTTTTCTTTTCACTTTCGGGGATATCAAGCACTTCAGGAGCTGTAGCTCCGGGTTCCCATTTATATAGTTTCTGTTTCAGTACATCCACAATCCCGTTGAAAGTATTGCCGCTGCCAACAGGATACTGTACAGGTACTATCTTGCTGCCGTACAGATCTTTTAAACTTGAAAGGGTATTATCATAATCGGCCTTTTCATGATCCATCTGATTAACTAACAACACGATTGGCTTTCTTAATTCGTCAACATAGCGGAACTGATTGATGGTACCCACCTCTACACCGCTGGTTGCGTCAATAAGCATAAGCGCCATATCGGTTACATTGAGTGCGGAAACAACTCCTCCTACAAAATCATCTGAGCCGGGACAGTCGATGAAATTCATCATCTTATCTTTCCATTCGTATGAAAGCAGAGTGGAGAAAACCGAGTACCCATAATCTTTTTCCACAGGGAAATAGTCGCTCACGGTGTTTTTTCCATCAATGGTGCCGCGTCGTTTTATAAGACCACACTCGAAGAGCATGGCTTCTGCGAGAGTGGTCTTACCCGAGCCTGAATTGCCAATAAGGGCAATGTTTTTAATTTCGTTAGTCTTGTAAACTTTCATGATAAGAAAATATTAATATAAATAGTTATTTTCGTATGAAAAAAGACTTTGCGATCCTACATTGGGCCGCAAAGTCGTGCTTTTGTCAATTGCGCTGCAATTTATAAAAAACGTATGATAAAGAAAAATGTTGCGATTATGTTATAAAACATATATTTTTAATATACCTTTTGATGCTTGAAAAACAGTTGATTATTTTTTAAAATAGGGATAGACAGCCTGGCAAAATTCAGGTTGTTATTGGGGATTAAAGAACGTAAAGACAGTTTAAAAAATATTTAATTTGCACAATATGTTGTTTCCCGTGCAAAAAGCAGAATATTTTTTGTACTTTTGATCTTCAGAAATTGCACTCTCGTGTTAAAATTACCCTATTTCTTTCAATTAGTTTTTTTTAGGGTTATCATCATTTAAACTGGAAAACAGATATATATGGAAAATTTAAACTCGGCATTAGGCCTTTTAGTCGTGGGAATGGTTACTGTTTTAATTATACTTAGCCTGGTGGTTGTAATAGGCAATTTGGTAATTATGCTCACCAACCGGTTTATCACGGTGTCAGACAACAACGCAGATGGGAAGAGTGCCGGTAAGAAAGCTCATTCCAAAAAGTTAGCCGCGATTGTTGCTGCTGTGGATGTGGTGACAAAGGGTAAGGGAAAAGTTGATTCAATAGAAAAAAAATAAATCTAAAATATATTATACATGAGAAAAGAGATTAAATTCAGTCTTTTGTACAGAGACATGTGGCAATCTTCAGGTAAGTATGTACCCACGGTGGAACAGCTTACAGAGGTTGCTCCCGCAATAATAGATATGGGTTGCTTTGCACGGGTTGAGACAAACGGTGGTGGGTTTGAACAGATAAACCTGCTGTTTGGTGAAAATCCTAACAAGGCTGTCCGGGAGTGGACGCAACCCTTTAACGATGCGGGTATTCAGACACATATGCTTGAAAGGGGACTGAATGGTATTCGTATGAACCCGGTACCTGCCGATGTTCGCAGGATGATGTTCAAGGTGAAGAAAAAACAGGGTACCGATATAGCACGTTCGTTTGACGGGTTGAATGATCCGCGTAACCTTGAGAACTCAATTAAATTTGCCAAAGAGGCGGGAATGATTTCACAGGCTGCACTCAGCCTTACCGTATCGCCTGTTCACACAGTTGATTATTACACAAACCTGGCAGATACACTTGTAGAAATGGGTGCAGATGAGATCTGTATCAAGGACATGGCGGGTATAGGCCGTCCGGCAACTATTGGCAAGATCATAAAAAATATCAAGAAAAGACATTCCGCTATTCCTATTCAATACCATGGTCATGCAGGCCCGGGTTTTCAGATGGCTTCAATTCTGGAGTCGGCTTATGCAGGTGCAGAGTATATAGATGTGGCCATGGAGCCTTTGTCTTGGGGTACGGGACATGCCGATCTGCTGGCTGTACAGGCAATGCTGAAGGATGCAGGTTTCAACGTGCCGGAAATCAACATGAAAGCTTATATGAAAGTACGATCGCTCACTCAAAAATATATCGATGATTTCCTTGGATATTATATTAATCCGAAAAACAGGTTGATGAACTCTTTGCTTATAGGCCCGGGGTTACCAGGCGGAATGATGGGAAGCCTTATGTCAGACCTGGAAAACAACCTGGCTTCACTGAACAGATGGAAAGCCAAAAACGGACAACCTGAACTTACACAGGACGACCTACTGGTCAAGCTCTTTGAAGAGGTGACATATGTATGGCCCAAGGTTGGTTATCCCCCTTTGGTTACACCTTTCAGCCAGTATGTCAAGAACCTGGCGCTTATGAACGTTCTGCAACTTGAGAAAGGGAAAGAGCGCTGGTCGATGATTGCAGACAATATATGGGACATGATTTTAGGAAAGTCGGGTAAGCTTACCGGCGAATTGGCTCCCGAGATAACGGAGATGGCAAAACAGCAAGGTTTTGAGTTTTATTCAGGCAATCCTCAGGAGCTCTATCCCGATCAGCTGGATGAGTTCCGCGCAGAGATGAAGAAAAATAATTGGGAGTTGGGCCGGGACGAAGAAGAGTTGTTTGAGCTGGCTATGCATCCCGAACAATACAGAGCCTACAAATCGGGTGAGGCAAAGAGATCTTTTGAAGCTGATCTGGCAAAAAGAAAAGCAGAAAAAGAGTCATCGTTAAACCAGGTTCCGCAGTCAATTACGGAAGCAGCCAATGGAAGCGGTTTCCAGCCAAGAACCCTTGTAATAAACATTGATGATGAAGAGTATGTTGTTAATATCTCCTATCCTGAATCTACCAATGGTATGTCTCAGCCGCAGCCTTCAAACGCAGCAACTCCTGCAAAGCAGGCCCCCGCTGTTGATGTTGCGCTCGCAACGGGCAAGCTAAAAGAGGTGCTTTCACCGCTTGAAGGCAAATTCTTCCTGACGAAAGACTCTTCTGAAACTGCACTTAAGGTGGGTGATAGTGTTAAGGCTGGTGATATTATCGGTTATATTGAATCGATGAAAACCTATAATGCCGTTGCTTCTGAAGAGAATGGTAAGGTGACGGAGATATGTTTTGCCAATGGCGATTCAGTAGATGAAGATGATGTACTCATTAAAATACAGTAGGCGATGAGTGAAATTTTTTCAAGTTTGACAGAAATGACGGGATTCGGTGTCCTTGGATGGGAAACGGTCCTTATGTGGATAATCTCATTTGTTTTATTATATCTTGGAATCTTTAAACAGTATGAGCCCCTACTGCTTGTACCGATTGGATTTGGCGTACTGCTGGCCAACTTGCCGGGAGCCGGGCTTGGTATAGTAGATACAGCCTTAGTTCATAATGCCGACGGCAGTTACATGAATTTGTTGGAAATTGCTGAAAAGTATGGAATAATGAATTATCTCTACTATGGACTTATTAAAACCGGCCTGCTTCCGCCCATTATCTTTATGGGGGTGGGGGCACTGACCGACTTTGGCCCGATGTTGAGAAACCTGAAGCTCGCCTTTTTCGGAGGGGCTGCACAGATTGGCATCTTCACCGTACTTTTAGCTGCTGTCATGATAGGATTTTCATTGCCTGAGGCTGCATCGCTGGGAATTATCGGGGGAGCCGACGGGCCTACGGCTATCTATACTACCATTAAGCTGGCACCCCACCTTCTCGGGCCTATTGCTATTGCTGCCTACTCCTATATGGCGCTGGTACCTGTAATAATTCCTGCGGTTGCAAAGTTGCTGATGACAGAGAGTGAGTTTAAGATTCACATGAAGAAGATGGATAAAAAATATCCGCCAAAGCACGAGATCAAGCATCTGAAAACGGTAAAGATTATTTTTCCCATAGTGCTTGGCCTTGCAGTTTCGGTTATTGTACCTTCTGCGGCTCCGTTGTTGGGAATGCTACTGTTCGGTAACCTGGTTAAAGAGATCGGTACCAATACCGGCAGGCTTGCTGAAGCAGCCTCCGGGCCTATCATGAATACGGCTACCATTTTTCTCGGGCTTACGGTTGGCGCAACCATGACAGCCGAAGTGTTCCTCAATCCACAGACACTGGGTATTATTGTCGGCGGTTTCCTTGCATTTGCTATCTCAGTGGCCGGTGGAATTCTGGGAGTGAAGGTCTATAACAAGTTCTCGAAAAAGAAGATCAATCCTCTGGTAGGCGCTACCGGGCTGAGTGCCGTGCCAATGGCTTCGCGTGTAGCCAATGAGGTAGCGTTGAAATATGACAAATCGAACCACATACTGCAGTACTGCATGTCAAGTAACGTGTCAGGTGTGATAGGGTCGGCTGTGGCTGCGGGTGTGCTTATTTCTTTCTTAGGTTGATTTAGACTAAACCGGCTGATTAACGAAGGTTTGTACAAATTGCCGAGAGGTTTATAGTCAAACAGAATAAGACAGTATACTAAGCTTTAGATGGCTGTAAAAGAAATTGCGAAGTGTGCGGCTTACGAGCCGAACACTTCGCGTATAGCTTCCGCCAGAAGAGGTATGCCTCGATGTATTGTTCCTACGTCGGTATTACAG
The DNA here is from genome assembly GCF_002427225.1 of Proteiniphilum sp. UBA5463. Lineage (NCBI taxonomy): Bacteria > Pseudomonadati > Bacteroidota > Bacteroidia > Bacteroidales > Dysgonomonadaceae > Proteiniphilum > Proteiniphilum sp. UBA5463. The sequence continues at coordinate 25,092 of NZ_DIQL01000040.1, forward strand.
AACGATACCCGCATATTGTTGTTCTTTATCCCATCCGGGTCGAATGTTTTTCCAGTAACGAAGACCACTCCCTTTTCAATGGCTTTTTTCAATACGGCTGCAGAGTCGTTCCCTTCCGGCAAGTGCAGCCATGTGTAAAAGCCACCTCGTGGTTTTTCGAATGATACATAATGCGGTAAACATTTCTCCAGTGTTTCGGTCATGGCCAATCCCCGTTTCCTGTACTCTTTCCTTACACTTTCAGTGTAGTCATGTATATATCCGCCCCTAATGAATTTATCGGCAATTACCTGGGAGATGCTGGGTGAACAGGCATCAATTGATTGCTTGATCAGTTCGCATTTTCTGTATATCGATTCCGGCACCAGCATCCAGCCCAAACGTAGTCCCGGCCCCAATATCTTGGAGAAAGAACCTGTGAAGCACACATCTACTCCTTCCGGGTCCATCGCTTTTATGAGTTGCATCTCAGGCAGGTCCTCTTCGTAAAAGTAGAGATCGCTGTACACGTCATCTTCAATCAGGGGGATATCTTGATCCTTCAGCAGATCAATCATCTGTTGTTTTATATTTTTGGAGTAGATGATACCGGCGGGATTGTGGAAGTTGGGCGAATAGTAGAGAAATTTTGGCTTTGGCCGTGTGGATTCCAGCCTCTCCTTTAACATTTCAATATTCATACCGTCCCTTTTTAACGGGATGGTGATTAAGTTTGCCTGGCAGGCACGGAAAGCTGAAAGTGCTCCAATAAAACTGGGTGTTTCAACCAAAACCGGATCTTCCGGGTCGATAAATGCTTTTGCCAGGATATGGATTGCCTGCAGCGATCCGGTAGTGATGATCAAACGGTTTTTTTTCACCGGCAATCCTTTTGCCTCCAAATATTCTGACAGCGATTCCAATAATGTTGGTAGCCCGGTGGTGGGCCCGTATTGCAGGGCTGTCTGTTTCTCTTCTTCAGTGAGGGAATTATATATCTTGTCGATGGTTTCGAGAGGAAATAGTTCATTGCCCGGCATACCACCGGCAAAAGAAATAATATCGGGAGCCGTTGCCAGGCTCATCAAGTCCCGAATCTCCGAAGAGCGGAGGCACGAAACGCTGCTTGCAAATCTGGTCATATTAATCAATTAAAAATTAAAATATCTATTCAAAACTGTACGCCGTTCCAGTAAAATGTGCCACCAGCACTCCAGCTTCGTTTCTTATATTTACACTATAGGAGTTTAGCCGGTTACTCTTGTTCATCTCCTCCGCTTCGGCTGTCAGAGTTCCTGTGGTACATTTCACAAAAAAAGAGATGCTGCAGTTGATGGTCAACGCAACTTTTCCGTAAGCGTTTGCAGCCTTGCCAAAGCAGAAGTCCGCAAGCGTGAAGAGCACCCCTCCGTGTACCACACCCACGCTGTTCAGGTGGTTATCGTTGATCCTCACCCTGGCTTTTGCATAACCGGGACGGTTTTCAATCAGCTCCAGGCCGCATAGTTCTGAAAATGAATCTTTCATCAAGCAAGAAGTGTTAATTGCATCGTCTCGATACATCTATAACTGGTATATATCACTTTGTGAAAGGAGTGTAAGGCTGTTACTGTGCAGGACATTAATAACCTGTTCGATATCGGCTGCACGGATGACGGCGAGCGCCACATCGCGATTTGAAAAGGCATACATATAATCAATATTGATGTTTGCTTCGGTCAGAATCTTCAGAATCTGATATAACGAACCGGGCTGGTCAGGCATATTAACGCAGACAACGTCGGTTAATCCAATTGAGAAACCCGCTTTTTCAAGCGCTTCTCTTGCTGTTTCGGGTCGCCCAACCACCAGCCGTACGATGCCGTAATCTGCTGTTTCGGCCACACTCAATGCAGTGATGTTTACATCGTTTTCAGCCAGTATACGGGTCAACTCGGTAAGACGCCCCGACCGGTCCTCCAGAAAAACGGACAGTTGTTTAATGAGCATAGATTTTATTGTTTTATATAGAGACGTATATTGATTAAACAGTTGAAAAGAGTTGAATGTTCTCTTCTTGTGCTATGTCTCAATATTTTCTGAGATCAATAACCCGTTTCGCTTTCCCTTCAGAGCGTTCAATGCTGTTTGGTTCCACCAGCTTGATTGCTGCGCTGATACCCAGCATGCTCTTGATGTTGTGGTCGATACGTCGACGAATACCTTCCAGCTCGCGGATACTATCCGACCAGCTTTTCTCGTCAACCTCGACACGTATTTCCAGATTGTCGAGGTTGTTTTCCCGTTGTATGATAAGCTGATAGTGAGGAGATGTTCCCGTGATATCAAGGAGCACCGATTCCACCTGCGATGGAAATACGTTTACACCGCGTATTATAAGCATATCATCAGTTCGGCCGAGACATTTGTTCATTCGCACGAGTGTCCGTCCGCAGTCACACTTCTCCCTGTACAGGCGAGTCAAGTCGCGTGTCCGGTATCGCAGCAGAGGCATAGCCTCTTTACTTACTGTGGTAAAAACCAGCTCACCCAGTTCTCCCTCAGGGAGTACCTCCAGTGTTTCAGGGTTGATAATCTCCGGGATAAAATGATCTTCAAACACATGGTTCCCGCACTGGAATTCGCACTCCATGGATACTCCGGGCCCAATGACCTCGCTAAGCCCGTATATGTCAAATGCATTTATTTGCAGCAGCTCTTCAATCTCTTTTCGCATTTCGTTTGTCCATGGTTCAGCACCAAAGATGCCGGTGCGGAGCTTGATATCAGCCGGTGAGATACCCTCTTTCGCTATGCTTTCTCCCAGATGTGCCGCATATGAAGGCGTGCATGCCAGAATTGTTGCATTAAAGTCGGTCATAAACTGCAACTGTTTCCTGGTGTTCCCCGTAGATATAGGTATAACCGTAGCTCCTGTCTTTTCAGCACCGTAATGTAATCCCAGTCCCCCGGTAAAAGGGCCGTAACCATAGGCTATCTGGATGGTATCGCCGCTATGGACACCGGCCATTGTGAGGCTTCGCGCAACCACTTCAGCCCACAGTTCAATATCATGTCGTGTATAACCCACCACCGTGGGCTTGCCGGTAGTCCCGCTCGATGCGTGAATGCGTACTACATCTGTCTGAGGAACAGTAAACAACCCAAAGGGGTAGTTGTCTCTCAGGTCGGCTTTCGTGGTGAAAGGAAGATCTTTCAGCTGATCGATACTCCTTATATCTCCCGGATCAATACCTTTCTCTTTTAGCTTATTGTGGTAAAACGGAACGTTCTCATACATCCGTTTTATCATTCCGGCCAGCTGGATGCTCTGCCATTCACGCATCTGCTCCCTATCGGCACACTCTTTTTCTGGGTTCCAGATCATTTTATTCCGATGCATTTTTTATTCCAAACCCAAATGCTTTCAGGTTCATTGTTACAATATCTTCACCTTTTCTCGAAAAAAACATGGCTATTGCTCTTTCCAGATCGCCGGTATCTATACCAAGATAAGGTGATGCGGCTCCAAGCATGACCACGTTGTATGTTTTAGCACTTCCGGCGTCCTTGGCAAGCTTCTCTGTCTCAACCAGTACATGCGGTGCAGACCTTTTAATAGTGTTTATCAGCTCATTGCCGTCAGGATATCCGGGTATGTTCTTATAAGGCTCCATCGCCGTTACAATAACTCCTTCTGGTGACAGAAACGGAAGGTAACGGAGTGCCTCCATCGGTTCCATTGATAATATCATATCGGCTTTGCCAAGAGGTATGAGGTCAGAAAAAATCTCTTCCGATGATATCCTAAGGTGCGACTCAACAGCGCCTCCGCGCTGACTCATTCCATGAACTTCTGCCTGCTTTACCTTTAGCCCCAGGCTCATTGCCGCAAGGTCTATGATTGAAGCTATGGAGAGTATCCCCTGGCCACCCACACCGGCTATAATAATGTTTTTTTGCATTTTATTCTGATTATTCTTTTGGTGTCAATTACATATCAGATAAATTAAATTTTACTGCTTTTCACTTTTCCTGCTTTTAACTGCTGTTTGCACGCACTCCCGTTGTGCAATAATTACAGATACACCATCGTAAACGAACTCTTCCCGGAGGATTGCACTGTTATCCTCAAGATTTTTTTTCAGTGGAACGATAAGGCGTATATGTGCTTCTTCCACACCAATGCCTTTGCAGATATCGAAATATTTATCTGTCCCGGCGGAGTCCTGCCCTCCAGTCATTGCTGTGGTGCCATTATCGGAGATAATAATGGTGACAGGTGAGCTGTCGTTTACGGCATCGAGCAACCCGGTCATCCCTGAATGGGTAAAGGTGGAGTCTCCTATTACGCATACTGCGGGGCGAATACCTGCGTCTGCGGCCCCTTTGGCCATTGTAATGGCCGCCCCCATATCCACGCAGGTGCTAATGGTGTTGTAGGGTGGCAGGGCTCCCAGTGTATAACAGCCTATATCACCGAATACGTGTTGCTGCTGATAATCGCCCATTGCCCGGTTGATGGCATCGAACAGGTCGCGATGGCTGCATCCCCGGCACAACATAGGCGGACGTCCCGTAACAATCTGAGGGGACTGTCGCCCGTCACTGCTTCCTTCGTGTAGAGCTTTTGAAAGAAGATTTGGTGAGAGTTCGCCCGTACGGGGTAAGGCGCCATCCATGCGCCCCCTGAATTTAGCGTTGCCAAAAAACCCTTTCAACAACTCTTCATATACTGGATAACCCTCTTCTGCAATCAGAATATCGGTATATCTGTCAGTGAACTCCTTTATTTTCTTTTCGGGGAGAGGATATTGTGCAATTTTCAGGACAGGCAGGTTAAGGTTACTTGCCCTGTTCACCTCCATTACATAATTGTAAGCAATGCCAAAGGCTATGACTGCCTTTGTACCTTTACCTTCTGTCTCGCTGTTAAACTCTGAAGCCTCTGAAATTGTGACAAGCTCCTGTTGCTTTTCAAGGAGTTTTTGATAGTTCTTTCTGGCGTTGGCGGGCAATAGGATCCATCGGCCTTTATCTGAAGAAGGTTGCAGAGGGTTTTGTCCCCTCGGCTTGCTCCGTGTTACCACCGCACGCGAGTGTGATAACCGTGTAGGAATACGTAAAAGCACCGGGAGCCCGGTTTCTTCAGAGAGGCCGAAAGCGTAACGTACAATATTATATGCCTCCTGCTGATTGGCAGGCTCTAGTACCGGTATCATGGCGAACCTGCCGTAAACCCGGCTGTCCTGTTCGTTTTGCGATGAGTGCATTGAAGGGTCATCGGCAACCGTAACTACCAGCCCGCCGTGAATGCCTGTTATTGAGGAGTTCATGAAGGCATCGGCTGCCACATTAAGTCCCACATGTTTCATGCATACCAGGCTTCGTTTTCCTGCGTACGACATTCCCAAAGCTGCCTCATAAGCTGTCTTTTCATTCGTAGCCCATGCCGACCGTACTTGTTGCTCTTTAGACTGCGGCGACTTTTGAATATATTCGGTGATCTCTGTAGAAGGGGTGCCGGGATAGGCATATACCCCCGATATCCCTGCATCTAACGCCGCTTGAGCGATAGCTTCGGCTCCCAATAGAAGTTGTTTGTCCATAAATTTATTTAAAAACAGGCGTTTTGAAAATTGCAGATTTTCGCAAAAGCCGCTGCCAATAGTTCGTTTTATTATAAAACTGGGAATTAAGATTACAAAAGTACAAAAAATAAACCTTTAAAACTTTAAATGCATAAAGTTAGATTGTTTCTATATAGTATAATAACAGAGACTCTGTTAAAAAAATTAAGCGAACCTTTTTGTGGTTCGCTTAAAACAGTTGCAGATCAACTTGGTTTTTTACAACTTTTCGATCAGTCTATTATGTCCGGATTATACAAAACTGAGCATTCCGGCTACTTTATTCTCCTTTCGAATTTTCATGTTTGGGAGGACGGGGAAGCAAAACCTTGCGTGATAACTTGAATTTTCCGGTTCTCTGGTCTATATCGATCAGTTTTACCTGGATTTTGTCTCCTTCTTTAATACCGGCATCTTCCACCTTCTCCAGCCTTTTCCAGTCTATTTCTGAAATATGTAGCAGGCCGTCTTTCCCTGGCAGGAACTCGCAGAACATGCCATATGGCATAACTGAGCGTACGGTAGCATCATATACTTCACCTACTTCAGGGACTGCCACAATGCCTTTTATCTTAAGCATGGCTGCGTCGATAGATGCTTTGTTGTTCGCTGAAACCTCTACACGGCCCTTATTGTCGATCTCCTCGATAGTGATTACAGCGCCTGTCTCTTCCTGGATTCCCTGGATGATTTTTCCTCCCGGGCCAATTACTGCACCTATAAAATCTTTCGGGATCTCAATTACCTCTATACGCGGAGCATGCGGTTTCAGGTCGGCACGAGGTTCGGAGATTGTTTCCATCATCTTTCCCATAATATGCTCACGTCCTGCTTTTGCCTGTGCCAGCGCTTTTTCCAGAACTTCATATGAGAGCCCGTCTACTTTGATATCCATCTGGGTAGCTGTAATCCCGTCTTTGGTGCCGCACACCTTAAAGTCCATATCACCAAGATGGTCTTCGTCCCCAAGAATATCTGAAAGGATGGCATAATTCTGTCCTTTGTTCTCCGATATCAATCCCATAGCGATGCCGCTAACCGGTTTCTTGATTTTTACACCGGCATCCATCAAGGCGAGCGTACCCGCGCAAACCGTAGCCATGGACGATGATCCGTTGGACTCCAGTATATCTGAAACAACACGTATCACATAGGGGTATCCCTGAGGAATCATGCGTTTGAGTGCACGGTGTGCCAGGTTGCCGTGTCCAATCTCACGACGGCCTGTACCGCGTTGTGGACGGGCTTCGCCGGTAGAGAAAGGTGGAAAGTTGTAGTGAAGAAGAAAACGATCTGTACCGTGGACAAGAACGTCGTCAACAATTTTCTCATCGAGTTTTGTCCCCAGTGTAACTGTTGTGAGTGATTGTGTTTCACCGCGGGTGAAAAGTGCCGATCCGTGTGGCCCGGGGATAAAATCCACCTCGCTCCATATGGGCCGTACTTCGGTAGTTGCACGGCCGTCGAGCCGTTTGCCCTCATCAAGAATAGAGCGACGCATTGCCTCTTTCTCCACATCGTGGTAATATCTGGAAACGAGCGGTGTCTTTTCTTCACGTTCCTCTTCTGGAATCGACTCAATGAATTCAGACATAATGGCTTCGAAAGCTTCAATACGCTCATGCTTGTTTGGGTTCTGTGATGCAGCTATATCGTATGCGCGTTTGTAGCATTTGTCCCATACCTGTTTTCTCAGGTCTTCATCATTTTCTTCGTGGTTGTAAGTACGCTTTACCGTCTTGCCTGTCATCTCTGTCAGCTCAATTTGGGCCTGGCACTGTTTTTTTATCTCTTCGTGGGCAACCTTTATAGCTTCAAGCATCTCATCTTCCGATACTTCATTCATTTCTCCTTCCACCATCATGATGTTGTCGATAGTAGCACCCACCATCATGTCAATATCTGCTTTTTCCAATTGTTTGAATGTAGGGTTGATAACGAACTCTCCTTCTACACGCGCCACTCGAACCTCTGAGATAGGGCCGTTGAAAGGTATGTCTGAAACGGCCAGGGCTGCAGATGCTGCCAGTCCGGCAAGCGCATCGGGCATATCCTCGCCATCGGCAGAAAAAAGGATGACGTTTACAAAAACGTCAGCATGATAATCGTCCGGGAACAGAGGTCGAAGTGCACGGTCAATCAACCGGCTGGTAAGTATTTCTGAATCTGAAGGTTTCCCTTCGCGTTTCATAAATCCTCCCGGATACCTTCCGAAAGAGGCAAATTTTTCTCTGTATTCAACCTGAAGAGGCATAAAATCGGTTCCGGGAGTTGCATCTTTAGCGGCGCAAACGGTTGCCAGAAGCATTGTGTTACCCATGCGAAGGGTAACGGAGCCATCGGCTTGTTTCGCCAGTTTCCCCGTCTCCAGCGTGATCGTGCGTCCGTCTGCCAACTCGATCCGCTTAACAATTGGATTTGTCATAAATTATTAAGTTGTAATTTTCTTTGTATAAAATCTTACAAAGGTACACAAAGTTTTGGTTTTACGATTAATTAAGGAGCATAAAATATTGAAAGGATTGGTGTTTTATCGTTGATTGATGGTGATATCTATAAGTTATCTTATGAAAAAAGAGGGATACCCGCTACGGATATCCCTGCTTCTCCGGAAAATGAATTTAAACCTATCGTTTTAAAAATTATACGATGACTAAAGCAGTTATTGTAAATGTTTAACTCTTTTCCGGGCAGATGCTACTTTGTTACTTCCACACGTCGCGCTATCACGGTGTATGCTTCTTCACCCGAGAGCCCCGGGTCTTTTCCCATTCCTTTGGTTGTCATACGCGATGCGTCAATTCCTTGTTCTGTCAGATATGTTTTTAAGGCTTCAGCGCGTTGCAGTGACAGTCGTTCATTTAACTGATCTGTGCCTGTGTGGTCACAAAATCCGGTAATTTCTACCGCATCGTTTTCAAACTCTTTCAGAGTAGATACTATTGTAGCCAGTTCTGAAGCGTATTTATTTTTGTCGATGCGGGCGCTACCCCTTATAAAATGTACTGTTGGCAGTACCGGGAACTCTTTCACCACTACAGGTGCAGGTGCTGGCTTCGGTTCCGGTTTTGGTACGGGAGCCGGAGCTGGAGCGGGTTCTGGAGCCGGCTTAGGTTCGTAGTAGATAGGCTCTGTTCTTGTGTAAGTCTTTCCCAGGTTGATTTTGATACCTGCCAGGGCATTGAACTGCCAGTCCGGATGATCTGCTTTTTTGGAATTGAATTTATCTGGAAGAACATTGACATTTCCTTCGAGTCCCAAGCTCACTACATTGTTTAGCCGGAAATCTATTCCCAGTCCACCACGGCCGGCAATAAATGTTTTGTTGTCTTTCCATAGATATTCAAGCTGGTATCCTCCAGTGTTCAGATTGTTAGCCCCATCGTTATTGAAGCCATAAGCAAAACCTCCACCGGCAAACAGGTAGGGATTAACTATTCGCATGGGATTGAATCCGCCGAACAGTGAAAAGATGTCGAGAGTAATATCAATATTTCCCTGCAGATAGTTAAAATCGTAAACCTGTTTTGGAGCCACCCAGGCGCCTTTGGCCTGCCACCCGCTTGCACCGATGCGTGCGCCAAAAACCGGAGTGAACTTATATCCCAGATTTATTGCTGCTGCCGGAGAGATCAGATCAGTAAAAGAGACTTCACCCAGGGTATGAGCGGCGCCTCCTTGCAATTGCAGATAAGCATGTGGTTTAAAAACCGTTTTTCCCTCCTCCTTTATCTCTCTTGTTTGTGCCGAAGCGATTGCAGGGAAAAGGGCTAAAGCGAACATATAAATAAAAAACTTTTTCATAGGTATAAATTTTTGTAATTGAAATAGGAAAAAGACGTCCACCTTTTGTGGACGCCTTTTAGTGATTGTTATTTTTGAAAAGCGTCTCTTTCAGTCAGATGATTACTTTTCATTTCGTTCAAGTTTAGTTGCCTGTTCCGGGATTAACCACAATGGTAATCTTACCTTCTAATTTACCCCATTTGTGATTGATAGATACCGGCAGGTAAATTTCGAATGCATTTTGAACTGAACCACCTGTTTCATTTTCCCATGCAACAACTAATGTTGTATAGTTAGGTGCAGTCCCTACGCTGGCGTTATCAGCTTTCACTCTCATGCCGAAAGGTAACTGGCCATTTGGTAAGTTGGTAGTAAGATTATTGAATTTAAAGTCTATTGTTGGGATATAAGTTCCACCTGAAATAATTCTTTCAATTTCGTAATGATCTACCAGTGCTCTGTGATTATTTCCGTCGTTAGCACCCATTCCTGCAATTGATGAGAATACAATGTCGTTACCCAGGAAGTCTTTAATTACTGAATTATTGACCCAGGGGTTAAACGGCGACATAGTTGATGTTCTTACAAGATTGATGCTTACTCTTTGATTTGCACCTGTACCCTGATCCCACAATTCATATTTGTCGGCAAAGTTGAGTGAAAGAGGTTTGGTGAACATCACTGTGAATGGGTTATACAAACCAACATGGTTCAGCACCTGTCCATTGAGATATCCTCTTGGTTGTACTTCAATCCAACCAGCTTTAACCAATTCTTTTGCTGCATCACTCCAAGGCTTGTAGTTGCCAATTTGAGGATTAGAATGAGTTTGATCGTTCAGTACAATATAGAAGCCACCAGTTTCGAATCCGTTGGCAGGAGCTCCGGTATGATTGTATATTGTGGCTGCAAGAGCGTTGTCGCTATTTCTGCGAACTTCTGTCTGTTGTCCAAATTGTGTACCGGCTATTACTTTCTTGAATCCTGATGGAACACCTGTTACAACAAAGTACGGTTTAAGGTAACCATCGCATTGTTGATTTGCATCAAGTACACCAAAGTCCAAATCCAAGTTGTTATGAACGAATGCATTTTGCAACAACCCTTCGTACGGAGTAGAAGTTTTTGGAGTCGGAACCTGGAAGTAAACCGTTGGTTCAACTTTATAGATACCATTTGACAAGAATGACGGATTTGCAGTCAATTTCAGATTTGTCGGCAATACTACCTTGAAGTTCCATGTAATTTCTACGTCAGGACGGTATCCGGTCGATTTCAGTATGGTCTTCACTTTGTATGTACCAGCAGGAGCATCGTTGCGGATGTTTCCTTCCAAATAGTTGTACAGGTTCACGCTTTGAGTTTCCGGATCGATTGCCCATTTGAACCAAACATGTTCAGCGTTAGTGACACCAACAGTAGCAGCAGCAGGTGTTGGCGGTGATACTTTTATAACCTGTGCAGCAGTCAGCCCGGCCTGTTTGTACTCACTGAAGAATGCATCCTTACCAAGCTGGATGCGTGAGTGGTTGAACACCTGGTCGAAGTCGATTGCATCGATATCAACGTTTGTCAGCTTGTATGTGCTGTTGCATCCCAATACATAATCTTGCAGCGTGAATTCGAACTTAACAGGAGAATTATCAAATCCATCGGTAATTATGATCTTGATATAACCAACTGCATGCACTTTACCGTTGACCAAAGCGGTTACTTCCACAATAGGAGTACGTCCTACGGCAGCCTGGTTTACTTTGTTCCCGTCAGGTTTAACACCAATTACACCGGTAGTTTCGTTCAAAGTAACATAATCGTTGGTCTGGTTAACACCTTCACTTTCAAGATATACGCGTCTGAACTTGAATGTATGAGCATTGAAGCCGAACTCTGTCATCTTTTCCCAGTCTCCATAATAATCATCGAACATACCATAAATATAGTTGTTCAGATTGATGGTATGGTTAAGGACGTCGGTCATGTCGCCACTTTGCGATTTCCCGTTCCAGAGTCTGATGTCCGATGCATACGATGCGCTAGCTATTTCATCATACTCAACTCCTACAGGAAGAAGGTCGCCGTCATCTTTCATTGATTCTTCGTTCAATGCAATACGTCCTTCTGAAAGGTCGAAGTTGGCTTTCACATATTCGGTAGAGGTTACATAACGGTTTTCGTCGTTATCCATTTCCACATTGATGTTTTTCACCTGAAGTGCAACGCTTACGTTAGATCCCCATTTATCATTACCATTTTTGGTCGAAACTGCTCTCGGATAATCATTTCCCCACCAGCTCCCGTCTTCATAATCGTAGTCGTTTTCTTCAACCATTACAGGAACGCTCAATACGCCGTTAGCCAATGTTGCCTGGCCGGTCAACATGATAGGAGCAGATTTGGTATCAGCATATCTCAGCAAAGAGGTCTTGTGCAGAAGTGCGTATATTTCGAAATCGCTCATCTGAACGTTCGACGGGCTTACGTTGTAACGAAGGATGGTAATACCCTTATAGATTTTGCCTATTTGCTTAACCGACCAGTTCTCATCCCAATCTGAATCCCAGTCCGGAGTGTAATAAAACTGTTTTGCAGGTTTGTTAAACATCCATTCTGTAATACCTCTTACAACAATCTGCGGAGTTCCGTCATAAGAAGTATAGTCGGGAATGTAAGTCAGGGTGTAAACACGGTGATCAAGGCTCCTGTATACATCGATAATCATTCCGGTGAGCTCGGTTCTAAGATCTGCAATTTCATTTTCGAGTTCACTTTTGTAAGCCTCAACCTTGTCATCAAGTGCTTCAATAGTCATTCTGTTGGCTTCAATAAGAGCTTTCAGTTCGTTGTACTTGGCAAGCAGGTCGGCTTTAACAGTGGCTATCTCTGCAGCATTAGCCTCAATCATAGCTAATTGTTCTGTTAAATCGAGTTGAATTTGATCCAATACTTCAGACTTGCCATCCTTGATCTTTAAAATAGCTTCCAGGTTTGCAAGGCGTGCGCCGTACTCATCTTTAACCTGATTGATGCTTGACTCAAGTGTTGCCTTAATTGCATTCACTTCTTCTTTGGTAGCAGCTTTGGCCATATCAGCCTTCAGTTTGGCCAGATCAGCGTCTACAATAGCTTTGTAAGCGTTATAGGTCTCCAGTTTTACAACCAACGCCATGGCAGCATCAAGTTCAGCCTTTGATGCAGATGCGTCTGCCTTGGTTTTGACAGCAGCCAAGTCGGTTTTTACCTGATTAATGCTAGCTTCCAGCTGCGTTTTAACGGTATTCAATTCCGCTTGTGTCAATACAGTGCTCTTCAATGTTGAGAGTTCTGTTTCCAGTTTGCTGATGTCTTCATCATAATCTTTACAAGAGGTAACTGTTACAAAAGCAGCAATTACTGCAAAGACAAAAATTTTAAAAAATAACTTTTTTTTCATACATTAAAAAAATTAAAAATAATAAATTAAGATATTTCACAAGGT